>JAZQWE010000139.1:0-5639 GCA_045632225.1 Eubacteriales bacterium
TGGAAAACCATCACGGATTTTTTTACTGTTCAATAAATCTCTGTGTTTCTTTATCAAATTTGCCACTTACAGAGGTACCGTTTGTGTAGGTATAAGTGCCCTCAAGCATTTGATTTGAGTCATTTTGCTCGAATTTACCCACAAATACCGCACGGTTTACAAACTTATAAGTGCCCTCACAGCGCAAATCATTAGCAAATGTGCCCTCAAAAACATCGCCCTCGGCATAGGTTAGAACGCCGTTACCGCTCTTGAGGTCATTTTCAAACTCGCCATCGTAAATATTGCCGTCAGCGTAGGTCATTATGCCCTTGCCGTTCTTTTTATCGCCGCTGAAAAAGCCCTCATAGATGTCATAACCGTTTTTAACCTTGTATGAGATTGTGCCATATCCGTCGCGCACATTGTTGACAATGGGGCCGATATAACTGTCACCGTTTGCATAATGCACGGTAAATGTACCGTTCATCTTGTCCTCAATGAAAGTGCCTTCGTATGTGTCGCCGTTTTTATAGGTTATTTTGCCCTTACCGTTACGCATTGCGTTAACGATTTCGCCCTCGTAAACAGAGCCGTCGGAGTACACAATTTTGTTTTGTTTAAGACTTCCCTTTGCGCCGTCGGATGTGGAAACCCAACCCGAGGTGGGAACGCCGCCCTTTGCAATGCCGAAGAACTTGATTTCTCCGTTTGTAAGGTGGTATGTTGTGTATCTCACGCCGCAAATGAGGAGGATGATGTAGATTGCAACAAGCGTGCAAGCGGCCGCAATCGCCGCCTTAACTCTGTAGTCAAGGGGGCGGCGGTTGTGCTTTGCCACCCTTCTCTTTTGAGATTTTGGCGGATGATAGCCACCCTTGCCGGTGCGAACATAGGTGGGAAACTCGCCCGTATCAACCTTTGAGTCGTTGTTTTTTTGATGCTGCGGAGCGCCCTGCACTCTTTTTGGAGGCGGCGCTTGGCGTTTTACATTGGCTTTTGGATATTCATTTGTATTTTGTGACGGTCTTTGCGGGCGGCTTTGCGCTTGTGGCTGTCTATTTTGAGTGCTTGCCGCTCTCATAGTGCCGCTTTGCGCATATTTTCTGCGCTGTGCTTCTGCCTCGCGGGCATTTGCAAGCGCGGCGCGCTCTGCGGCCGTCATTGTCTTGTTTTCGTTACTCATTTTTCATCCTTTAAATAATGTTAATCAGGTTGTCCGCAAACTGCAGTACCTGTGGAATTAAAAATAAAAGCGCAAAACATCCGAAAAAGCAGACTATGAATGCAAGTAAAATTGTGAGTTTTCCGCCTTTTACTTCTTTAAAGCGTTTATCTGCAATGTATTTTACTTCCTCGGGAATGTAATACATTGCTTCGTAGGCGTCTTTTTCGCTTTTTATTTCGGTTGTGGGTTTTACATACTTTGAAAGAACTGTGTCTTTCATAAGATTTTTGCGGATAAGGTATTTGTTGCAGCCTATTTCGGTGAGGTTTTTTGCGTTTTGGGCGCAAAAAGCATCACTTTTGTAGAGTTTACGCACTACTCTGCCGAGATAATGGTGGTTGTAGTACATAATGCAAACTGCAATAAATACCCCAAGAGAAATACCAATTGCAATATAGGGTAAAAATCGCTCGGCATCGTATGTATCAAAATTTTGAATTGCCGAAAAGTCGGGTGAAAAATATGTTTCCTTTAAATAATAGTATATCTCTTTTAAGGGATTGTTCATGTGTCCTCCTTAAATACAGAAATATCTGTTATTCAATAATATCATCGCCGCAGAGTTTTTTGAGAAGAATTTCAAGGTCTTCGTTGTCCTCAAAGGTAACAGAAATGCTCTTTACCACACCCTTGTGGCTAATTTTAACGCGTCTGCCGAGAAGTTCCATTGCTTTCTTGGAAAGTTCGCCGTAATAGTCGATTTCAAGTCCGATTTCGGGCACTTCTTCACCCTCAATTTCGGCTTTTTGAGTGAGTTTATTTTCCTTACGCACCATATCTTCGGTAACGCGAACGGAAAGTCCGGATGCAACAATCTTTGCCGCTACGGGAACTTCTTTGTTCTTATCCTTGAGTGCAAGGAGTGCGCGTGCATGGCCTGCAGAGAGTTCGCCTGCGTTAAGCATTGCGATAACATCATCGGAAAGGTCCAAAAGGCGGAGCGCGTTTGTAATGGTACTTCTTCCCTTTCCAACCTTGAGCGAAACCTCTTCTTGTGTGAGATTATAGTTGGAAATGAGCGCGCGATATGCCTGAGCCTCTTCAATGGGATTAAGGTCTTCGCGCTGAATATTCTCAATAAGTGAAATTTGAGCGGTTTCAAGGTCATCTTTATCGAGGATAATTACGGGCACTTCAGTAAGTCCCGCCATCTTTGATGCGCGATAGCGGCGTTCGCCCGCGATAATCTGGTAGTGACCGTCTGCAATTTCGCGTACCAAAATGGGTTGCAAAACGCCATGTGCGGAGATGGAATCTGCAAGTTCTGCAAGTGCCTCACCCTCAAAAACTCTTCTCGGCTGGTCAATTTTAGGCTCAATCATTGAAATGCGGAGTTTGGTAATGCCGCCTTTTTCTTCTACAGAGTTGTCAAATAATATATTGTCAATGCCTTTTCCAAGGCCAGAGGGCTTTTTAGCCATCGTATTTTCCGTCCTTTTCTATATTTTATATGCGGCTGATGAGTTCTTTTGCCACATCAAGGTATTCTTTAGCGCCTTTTGACGATTTATCGTGATAATAAACGGGAGTTCCGAAACTCGGAGCCTCGCTAAGGCGTACATTTCTTGAAATAGGTGTTTTAAAGAGTTTATCCGAGTAGTATTTCTTGAGTTCGGAGATAACTTGCATTGTCAAAATCAATCTGCCATTGAACATTGTAATGAGAATGCCGCAAATTTCAAGTTCAGGGTTATAAAGTTGCTTAATCTTTCTGATTGTGAGCATGAGCTGTGAAAGACCCTCAAGCGCGTAGTATTCGCATTGCATGGGAATGATAACAGCGTCAGCCGCGGCAAGCGCGTTAACGGTAATCATGCCAAGGGAAGGGGGGCAGTCGATAAATATGTAGTCATAATTGTCGCGGATAGCCTGAAGTTGTTCTTTAAGGCGAAATTCGCGATTATCGAGCTGGTAAAGGTCAAATTCTGCGCCCGCAAGTGAGATATTTGAGGGAATTACCGAAAGATTTTCAAATTCTGTAGCAACAATTGCTTTTTCGGCGTCAATTTCGCCAATAAGCATTTCATAAGATGTTGCTTTGAGGTTCTTTTTATTTATTCCAACGCCGCTGGTGGTGTTACCCTGAGGGTCTATATCAATAAGCAATACCTTTTTACCGAGTATGCCAACTGATGCCGCTATATTAACAGCGGAGGTAGTTTTACCACCGCCGCGTTTTTGGTTTGCAAAAGCGATTATTTTTCCCATAATTCCTCCAATAATCTTTGCCGTGTGCCAAATGTGTCTAAAAAATGTTTCACATGAAACATTACAACAACATTATAGCATCGAGCAGGGAATAAGTCAATAAAATTGTACCAATATCCGCAGAAAATGTTTCACATGAAACATTTTCCAAGTGACTTTAAGCACAATGTTTCATGTGAAACATTGTTAAACACTATATGTAGGTGTTCCACATACCGCTACCACAATATGTTGCAAATGTTGGATTTTGTATAATTGTGTCTAAAAACACAATCTCATGCCGATGATGTGATGAAACCGTACTTTACAGCGGAAAAACGCTTGCCATATATAATATATAATAAAAGGAAGGAAACTTATCGAAAAATGTAATTTTTACCGCAAAAATTTGCTTATTGCTATACTCCCACAAACATAATTTCGGCAAATTTTATACATTTGCCAATTTATTGAAATTTTTTAGCCGCGTTCTTATATAATAATGAATAAAACCGTCAAAAATGGGGAACTATCATATGCCTCAAATCCGCAAAAAATAAAAAAAGGTTGACAAATGCGGACTTGTGTGATAATATCTTAAATGTTTTGCGCGAAAAAACAAAGAATTGCGCGAAATACAAAAAATGGAAAAACCATTATTTGAAAGGAGAAAGCAAATGAATAAATGCAGAAATGCGGTACTTTGCCTTATGGCGCTTGTACTGTCGTGTATGCTGATGTCATTTACTTGTGCAGCCTCGGAGAATATCGGCGAACCCATCACTTTACTCTACAATGACAATCCGATTGAGGGCGGCTTTTACGCAAATGACACAGCTTATGCCCCCTATCGCGCACTTGTAAGCGCCATTGAGCCCGAAGTGGAATACACCTGGGCAAACGGCACATCCACAGCACACGGAAAAGGCATTGAGATCAATGCAAAATCAGGCCTTAACTACATTGAGGCAAACGGTAGAATTATCTACAGCGACAAAGGTACAAACCTTGTTGTAAACGGCACACTCTATGTGCCCACAGCCTCCATAGCACGCGCATACTCGCTCATGAGTTCATGGAATCTTTCCAGAATGAGAAGTTGTGTTGCGGGCACTCCCTCACCGATCATGAGCGGCGACGAATACTATGACGAGCAAGACCTTTACTGGCTCTCGCATATCATTTCGGCTGAAAGCCGCGGTGAGCCTTTCCGCGGACAGATTGCGGTTGGCAATGTTATTTTGCTCCGCGTACATGACGGTTCTTTCCCCGACGATGTCTACGGTGTAATCTTTGACAAGCGCTTTGGTGTGCAGTTTACCCCCGCATATTCGGGTACAATTTACAAAAACCCCGCTGAAAGTGCAGTTCTTGCGGCAAAAATCGCGCTTGAAGGCACAGAGGTTGTGCAGGCGCTCTATTTCCGCGCGGCACGCGGTGCAAAGGGCGGTTGGATTGACCGCAACCGCGATTATATCACCACAATCGGCAACCATGTATTTTATTATTAAAACCAAAATCCGTGATAGATTAGTCTGTCACGGATTTTTTTTGTGTGTGGAACATTAAACCCGTAGGGCGGTGGCTTGCTCCCGCCGTCGGTACAACTGATAGTGTGACGGCGCTTGCCATTATGACACACCAAACATTCACCTAAAATTCCTTTTATTTCTTTTGATTTTGCGCTTTTGATATGGTACAATAGGAGCATATTACACGGCGAGGTACATAAATGGTAAATATTTACAAAAAAGCGCTTGCGCTTTTTTCGGCGGCGGCATTGGCATTTTCCACCGTGGCGCCCATATACGCTCTTGACGAGCCAACTGACGAAACCTATGAGGAAATAATTACAGAAATCACCGAACCCACCGACAAGGCACCGACATACAAATACGAAATTGCGGGTCTTGGCAATGTTTTGGGCGTGAGCGCAAAAGATCTCGGTGCATCGGTAAAATATTATAACTACCAATGCCAAAACGAAAGCGTAAAGCAAAGCGCGCATATAATAAAGGCAGACCCCACGCGCGGCGCGCTCCTTTTGGGCAAAAATGTGGGCACAAGATTTGGCGAGCGCGCAAAAATCACATCAATGGTGGATGACGGCGGCGAAAACCGCCTTGTTGCGGCGGTAAATGCCGACTTTTTCAGCACATCCACGGGCGTTCCGATGGGCGTTTTCATTGAGGACGGGCGTTTTGTTTCATCCTCCGATGGGCGCAGTACCATCGGCATTGACGAA
>JAZQWE010000140.1:0-9760 GCA_045632225.1 Eubacteriales bacterium
CAACCAGGACAGCATTTTGCATATGCCGCCTTCGGCGTCCGCCTCTTTCGCAGTGACAACGGTTTGCAAGACCTATTCCGTCACGGTTACTAACGACCAAACGCGCCTCTACCATTGAATAGAATTGTAATACATATTTCGCTGTTTGTCAACACTTTAGCATAAAAAAGTGATTATCTCTTCAAAAAGTCATCTTTAATCTTGTCATTCTTTTGGTCAAAGAGTGTCATCATGCGGTATGCACCCGCCCATGCACAAAGGCAGTCGTTGTAGTGACCGCGTTCTTCGCAGGTGGGACGGTACTTTGTCCAACGGCAATGAAAGAAGCCTTCGTTCTGCGAGCCAAGCGGACGCACTTGAGAGTGGAATGTGCGTTTTTCTTCGGTAGCTATGCCTTGAATAGCGTTTGCCCACATTGCGTGTGCGCGTTTTCTCCAACGCTCGTCGCCTGTGTAGTGCGCCAAAAGCAAAAATCCTGTAACTGCAGCAGAACCCCACGAGTCAATGGTGTGATGTTCGGTGGAAACGCTTGTGCCGCCCTTGGTGGAGTAGCCGTACTGTGTAAATTCGCTCTCTTCACCGTAAAGAACATCGTAGTGGAACGCCCAGGAGAAGAAGTAATACGCTGCCTTCTTTGCGCGGTCGAGATACTTTTCATCGCCCGTTTCTTCGTAGAGAATAATTGAAGAATTGATAAAGGGATACGCAGTTTCCTTGTCAATGCTCTGACAGTCAAGCGCACCGGCAGAGCAGATGAATTTGTCAATATCGCGCTCAAAATAGAAGTCGCTTGCCTTGATTGCGGTTTCAAGATACTTCTTGTCACCCGTGATGCGATAGGTTTCAAGCATGCCAAGCACCATAAATCCGCCGATGGTGCCGTTAGGCATTACACATTCGCCCTCAAGTGTCCAAGCCTTGCCGAAAGCAAATTTTTCGGAGTAGTTTTCGCAATAGAAGTCACAAAGTTTAATTGCAAAATCTTTAAATGCGGGTTTGTCAATGCCGTTTTCTTTAAGGAGAGTGTACATTCTTGACATCTCTGCTACGCCCCAACCAAAGTTGCAGATGTCGGGTGTTGCAAAATCGTAGGTTTCAGTTTCAAAATATTGTTGGAACTGTGTGCGGATAAGTCCGTTTTCTTGCTGTTTTTCTGCCCATGATTCAAAAATACCAATGGCAATGTCGAGTTGTTCTTTGTCACCGCGCTCGATAGCGTCAGCCGCAAGCATGCGGGAGTTGAGAAGACCTTGGTCTGCCCAACCCATTTCAAAGCGCTCGTCAAAGCAACCGATTTCGGTGTAGTAGGGATCTTTCATTCTGCGCGCCATTTCTTCGCCGGTTACCTGTGCACCGTGCTGTAAGCGGAAAAGGCGGGGCGCATAGTGGGTGATAATCATTTTGTGACCCTTGTAATCATAGAGAAGGGCATTTGCATATTTTATACCAAGGTCCCAGACCTCTTTTGGTGTAAGGCAAACATCCCTTTCAAGGTCAAAAACTTCTGCTGCGCGGTCAAGGAGATTTGCCGCCGCATAGTTTTCATACATAGGCTTGCATGCAAAAACAAACATGGTGAATTTAATCTTTTCTCCTACCGCAAGGGTAATATACTCGTCATAGCGGTCGGTGAGAATGTTTTTGCTTGAATATGTGTATGGCGCCTCAACTACGGGATGATAAATTCTGCTTGTGAATGTGCCGTCATCATTTTTAATGAGTGAAGCGGCAGAACGAAGCGAATTTGCATCGCAATCGCTTGCGAAAATTGCGGTGCCGAAGTCCTTGTCCTCGCAAAGAGAGCATGAGGGGATACCCATGCGGTCATAAGCAAAAATCCAAGGCTTTCCGTCACGCTCAAGTCCAATGGGGGTGTTTTCTCTGCAACCGTCATTACCGTTATAGTTTACACACGGAATGAGGTAGCGCGAGGGAACATACGCCGTTGTAACCTCAAAAATATCGCGAAAAGTAACATCATTGTCGCTAATGTTTTCGATAACACGGACAACCTTGAAAAGGCCGTTGCCCTCGTCAAAATATGTATCGTTGATACTGAGCTTGTTAAAGTCGCAGGCATTGATTTCGCCACCGCCGATGAGTTCAATCTTTGCGGGGTATATATGGCAAACGGCTCCGTTTTTATCTTCGTCTAAAACGAAAGAACCGTTTAAGTATTTAACAGAAAGCATAAAATCACTCCTTTCAGTTAGACTTTAACATATTAAAAAAATTTTTTCAATGCAAAAGGAGATTTTATATTTATAATTTTTTACACAATATTGCAAGAATAATGTATTTGTGGTAGAATAACAAATAATGTTTCAAAAAAGGAGGGTGGAATATGAAACTCATCATTGCCGAAAAACCGAGCCTTGCGCGCAATATTTCGGGGGCAATAGGAAATCAGCAAAAGAAAAACGGTTATTTTGAGGGGAACGGATATATAGTAAGTTGGGCATTTGGCCATTTGTTCTCGCTGTGCGATATCGAAGATTATCTTGAAAATCCGCCCGCCGATGCGCGTTGGACTATTGAAAACCTTCCGTGTTTTCCGAGTGAGTTCCGTTTCACTCTTAAAAGAGGAGCGGATAAGCAACTTGATGCCGGCGTTGTGCGCCAGTTTGAAACACTTAAATATCTTTGCAACAGAAATGATGTTGATGCGATTATAAACGCAGGGGACGCTGACCGTGAGGGAGAAATCATTGTTCGTCTTTGCGTTAAGCATGCCCTTGAGGTGCAAAAGCCGTTTTTGCGTCTTTGGCTTCCCGACCAGACTAACGAAACCGTGCGCGCCGCGCTTGAAGAAATGAAGGACGAAAGCGAGTACGAAAATCTTGCAAACGAGGGCTTTGCGCGCACATATATTGACTGGCTTTACGGTGTAAATCTCACGCGTTTTGCAACACTAAAAACGGGAAAACTTCTTCGCGTGGGCAGAGTAATTGTGCCGATAGTTAAGGCAATATATGACCGTGATATGTCAATCCGCAATTTTGTGCCGGAGAAGTATTTTGTCAGCAGAAGCGCAGAGGAAACAAACGGCGCTCCCATCGAACTTACAAGCAAGGTGAAATTTGCCGCAAATGAAATTGCAAAGGTGCAAGCTCTTTGCGCAGCATATAATCAAGCCGGGGCGAAAGTTGTTGCGGTAAAACGCAAAAAAGATGAGATATTGCCGGGCAAACTTTACTCACTTTCAAAACTGCAGAATGTGCTTGGTAAAAAGTATAAAATGTCAATGGGCGAAAGCCTTGAGATAGTGCAAAATCTTTACGAGCGCGGATATTTGACCTATCCCCGTACAAACTCGGAGTATCTTGCAACAGCAGAGCAGGGCAAGGTTAAAAAAATACTCGAAAACATAGCCGCACTTGGCTATCCCGTGGAGTTTAAATTTAAAAAGTCCATCTTTGACGATTCTAAAATCGAATCGCACTCGGCGCTTACTCCAACATATAAAATTCCTAAAAAGGGCGACCTCAGCGAGGAGGAAAATAAAGTTTATTCCACGGTATTCCGCCGATTTGTTGCGGTTTTCTGTGCACTTGAATGCAAAGCCGAGAAAACCGAAATCAAAATTGCGGTTGGTGATATGGAGGAGTTTACTCTTAAAGGCACGGTAATTCTTGAACCGGGTTGGACAAAATACGATGATTATTCTCAAAAGGATAAGGTTCTTCCAAAACTTGAAAAAGGCGATGCGGTTAATGTAAATTTCACTCCAACCGAAAAAGAAACAACTCCGCCGAAGCATTATACAATCGAAACACTCAATAACTACCTTAAAAATCCATTCAAAGAAGATAAAGCGGCGGCAAAGGATGGCGCCGAGGAAAACGACGAGGAAGAGTACAAGGCAATTTTTGAGGGCCTTGAGCTTGGAACCGAGGCGACCCGAACCGGCATTATCGACAACGCACGCAAAAGCGGGTATATTGAACTTAAAAAGGATGTGTACTACATTCTTCCCGGCGGCGAGTTTTTGATACAGTCCCTGATGCAAATGGGCATATCCATGGACAAGTACAAAACAAGTGAACTCGGTAAGGCGCTTAAACAAATTTTCAAGGGCAATATGAGCGTTTGGGGTGGCGTTGAGATTGCCAAGCGCGAGATTGGTGCGATTTTTGAAAAGCGCGACATTGCTCCCGAGGATGATTTTGATGATGGGTTTATCGGTGATGAAATTTGCGAGTGCCCGTTTTGCGGCGGCCAAATTCGCCGTACAACATTTGGCTACGGCTGTTCAAATTACAAGGACGGGTGCAAATTCGGTGTCAGCCGCGTAATCTGTGGCAGAGTTATTTCCAAAAAGAATGTTTACATGCTGATAAAACAGGGAAAAACATCAAAGATTAAAGGTTTTATTTCTAAAAACGGAAAGCAATTCGATGCGGCACTCAAACTTGAGGATAAACAGGCAAAATTTGATTTTAATTAGGAAGACTTTATGATTACTTACAAGCAGATTAAAGATAACGAAACTGTAAATGTGTATATTGAGGCGGCAAATACATCTCTTGCGGCACTGGGGTACACCGAGCACAGTTACGCTCATGTAACAAAGGTTGCAAGTGTAGCGGGTGACATACTTGAAACGCTTGGCTATGACGCGCGCACGGTTGAACTTGCAAAAATTGCGGGATATATGCACGATATTGGGAATGTTGTTAACCGCGTTGACCATTCGCAAAGCGGCGCAATTATGGCTTTCCGTATTCTTGACAACATAGGAATGCACCCCTCGGAAATCGCAAGAATCATAAGCGCAATAGGAAATCATGACGAGGGAACGGGCAAACCGGTTAACGAGATTTCAGCCGCGTTGATAATCGCCGATAAAAGCGATGTTCGCCGCAGCCGCGTGCGCAATGATGACCATGCCACTTTTGATATTCATGACAGAGTGAATTATTCTGTTTATTCAAGCAATTTGACTCTTGATAAAGATGCAAAGAAACTGTCGCTTTGCTTTGAGATTGATACAGCATACGGCTCGGTAATGGACTTTTTTGAAATATTCCATGGGCGCATGATAATGTGTAAAAATGCCGCGGCAACGCTTGGACTTTCTTTTGCAATTACTATAAATAATCAATCTATGATGTAAAATTTCGTTAAAATTTCACTATTGCGGATTTTTGTCGGATATGGTATATTGAAAATGGCGTGTGTTGTGCATGCTGACTCTTAAAATATAAGGAGAACCCTATGACAATTTTTGATGTGTTTACCCTCCTTGGCGGTCTTGCGCTCTTCCTTTACGGAATGAAGGTTATGGGCGATGCACTTGAAAAAAGTGCAGGCAAACAACTCAAAAACATTCTTGCAAAACTCACATCCAATACATTTAACGGATTTTTGCTTGGACTTGTTGTAACTCTTGTAATTCAGTCATCTTCGGCTACTACTGTCATGGTAGTAGGCTTTGTAAATGCCGGTATTATGTCGCTTCATCAGGCAACAGGCGTTATCATGGGCGCAAATCTTGGTACATCTGTTACTGCATGGCTTCTCAGTACAGCGGGCATTCAAGGCGGAGGTATTCTTGAGTTTTTCAAACCTTCAAGCTTTTCGCCACTTCTTGCGTTCATTGGTATTATTTTGGTTATGTTCCAAAAAAATGCAAAGCGCAAGGACATTGGTCTTATCTTTATCGGATTTGCTGTTCTTATGACGGGTATGGAACTTATGTCAGGTTCTGTTGGCGGACTCAAGTCAAGCCCCGCATTCCAAAGCATCCTTATAAAGTTTGCAAACCCCATTCTCGGTATCGTTGTCGGTACTGTATTCACTGCGATTATCCAGTCCTCGTCTGCATCTGTCGGTATTTTGCAGGCACTTTCGATGACGGGCGTAATTTCTTATTACACAGCTATTCCGATTATCATCGGTCAAAATATCGGTACTTGCGTTTCCGCAATGCTTTCTTCAATAGGTGCGGGTAAAAATGCGCGCCGTGCGGCACTTGTTCACCTCTACTTTAACATTGCGGCGGCAGTTTTGGTTGGCGGTGGTTTCTACATTGTCAACAACTTTGTCGATTTTGGTTTCCCCGCAACAATCGATCCCCTCGGTATTGCAATCGTTCACACTGTATTCAAACTCATTGCACTTGTCTTCCTCATGCCTCTTTCTAAGGTGCTTGAAAAACTTGCAATGCTTACTGTTCCTAACTCTAAAGACGATGTTGAAACAAGCGAACTTCTTGATGAGCGTCTTGTTGCGACCCCTGCTGTTGCTATTGAAGCGGCTCGCAAGGTTGCAATTGATATGGCAAAACTCTCTGTTCGTTCCCTTAAAAACTCCATCCTTCTCCTTAACAACTATACCGATAAGGGTATGGAGTCCATTAAGGCTGAAGAGGATAAGGTTGATAAATACGAGGATGATCTTGGCACATACCTTGTAAAAATCAGTTCTCAGGATCTCACCGGTTCAGACAGCCACGAACTTACAAAACTCCTTCACATTATCGGTGACTTTGAGCGTATTTCCGACCACGCTGTAAATGTTGCAGGTACTGCGCAGGAAATGGCTGAAAAGAAGGTATTTTTCTCCGAAAAGGCGCAGAAAGAAATCAATATCATGATTTCCGCCGTTGAAGAAGTTTTGGATGAGTCTCTTGATGCATTTTGCAACGGCGACACCAAGGCGGCATTCACGGTTGAGCCTCTTGAAGAAGTTATTGACTATCTCAATACAAAGATCAAAAAGCGTCATATTGCAAGACTTCAGCGTGGCGAATGTACAATCGAACTCGGTTTTGTTCTCAATGACCTCCTCAATAACCTTGAGAGAGTTGCAGACCATTGCTCCAATGTTGCGGGTTGCGTAATTGAGATGGAGCATGACGCACTTGACCTTCATGACTATCTCAACAAACTCAAGACCGAGGAAAACTCCCGTTATACCGAACTTTATAACGACTACAGAGAAAAGTATATTCTTCCTCCTAAGGACATTGTATAATGGAAAAGGTTTTAGTTACGGGCGCTTCGCGTGGTATAGGTTTTGAAACAGCTGTGCAATTTGCAAAAAACGGCTACAAAGTTTTTGCTCTTTGGCACAACGCCAAAGAAAATCTTGAAAGCGTGACAGACCTTGATATTACACTGGTCAGAGGCGATGTTTCAAACCTTTCCTCAATGCAGAGCGTTAAAGATGAAATCGGGGATATTGACATTCTTGTCAATAACGCCGCAATTTCACATTTTGGACTTGTCACCGACCTTGCAGAAACAGAGTGGGATATGATCATGGATGTAAATTTAAAATCCGTGTTCAATACTGCGAAGGTGTTTTTGCCGGGTATGGTAAGACAAAAATACGGCAAAATCATCAATATATCATCGATTTTCGGCGTTGTTGGCGGCTCGTGCGAGGTGGCGTATTCTACTGCAAAAGCGGGTATGATAGGCTTTACAAAAGCGCTTGCCAAAGAGGTTGGACCAAGCGGCGTGCAAGTTAATTGCATTGCTCCGGGCGTTATTGCTACAGAGATGAACTCGCGCCTTAGTGATGAAGATTTAGCCGCGCTGGCAGATGAAACTCCGCTTGGACGAATAGGTACGCCAAATGAGGTTGCACGCCTTGCGCTGTACCTTGCAAAAGATACTTTTATCACCGGCGAAACCATCAATATCGGTGGCGGATTTATGCTATAGTTTAAAAGACTTGCTCATTTGAGCAAGTCTTTTTTTGCTTGACAGTTTTGAAAAAGTTGGGTATAGTATAGTCATAGAGTTGAAAGGAGCGATATAATGAAAAAATATGTTGTCTTAGTATTGACTGTGATTTTTATGTTTTGCATGCTGAATGTTTTTGTCAGCACGGAGGCCTCGGATAACTATACGGTTGCTGATGCACTCTCTGTGCTTCGTGCGGTTGTTAACGATGATTCTTCACACGATGTAAATTTTGACGGAAAAACAAACTTTTTTGATGTACTTTTTATAATTCGCACAATGATTGAAAACGGTGTAAATTGGACACTTGAAATGAAAAATACAACTACAGTATCGGTTTCCGGCTCTAAATGGTGGGATCTCGGTGTTCAGTATCCCCGCTTGATTATACTCGAGAATTCTTCAAAAGGTCAAAACGGATACTTGCTTGCAACTTTTGAGGAACTGAACTCCGGACTTGTATCGGGTAAGCCGGGTTATCCGATTTATCGTAGTACCGATAACGGACAGACATGGGAAAAACTCACGGTGGTAAGGGACAACAGCACCCAGGTTCAAAGTGAGTGGAATCCGCATTTGCTTGAACTTTCAAAACCTCTTGGCAATTACCCCGCAGGAACTGTTTTGCTTGCCGGCTGCTCGGTTGATGCGGCACATTCAAAAGCATCCGCGATTCGTCTTTATGTAAGTACCAACGGCGGTGAAAGTTTTTCATACCCGATATCCATCGCAGAGGGCGGTGGACTTGACAACGGTGTGTGGGAACCGTTCCTTTTGCAACTTGATGACGGTAGACTTGTGTGCTATTATTCGGATGATGGCGATGACAGCCATTCGCAAAAAATCGTTTATCGCGTTTCTTCTGACGGCGTGAATTTTAGTGAAGCGGTTGAGGTTGTTGCCTCTGATATTAAGGCTGAACGCCCCGGAATGCCCGTTGTAACAAGACTTGGCGATGGCACATATTTCATGGTATATGAAGTTGTTGACCATAAGAGCATTAGCGGAAATCCCGTATTTTATCGCACTTCGCCCGATGGACTTGATTGGGGCGATGTATCCAAACTCGGCACAGCGCTTGAAAGTAAGAGCGGAAAGGCACTCGGTAGCGCACCTTATTGTACATGGACACCGCTCGGAGGCAAAAACGGCACTTTGATAGTCAGCGGCACATTTATGCGCCGCGGCACAAGCTCAACGGGCACGGATTATTTTATCAGTACCGACAGTGGAAAAACTTTCAATACGGTAAGCCATCTTATCCCTTATGATGCTACAGTTGACCATTGCGGCTACAGTAACTGTGTTGTAGCACTTGGAAAATATTTGTACGCAATCAACAATCCTATTGACGAAAACAATGCGGGACATTCAAAAATTGTTTTTGCAAGGGCAATGTGGAAAATAGAAGATTAAAAAAATGCTCCGATTTTAATCGGAGCATTTTTTAGTTTAAAAACATTTTCATTATGTCAATTACTTCTTCGCGTGAGTCAAGTTCTGCGATTTGGATAATTCGTTTCAAACGGTATTTGATTGTGCTTTCCGAAACATGCAAAATTTCGGCAATGTCGAAATATTTATATCCGTTGATTATAAGTTTCAGCAAGTCAATGTCAATTGCATCGCAGGATGAAAGGATTTTATCTGCAAGAAAAATTCTTGAAACGCTCGGGTCATTATGCACATTGAGAGCAATATCCGAAAAAGCATAGGATGTTCCGAGAGTTTCTTTTTTTACGGGAAGGTTATTAGTTGTATCGCCGATGATAATATCGCAACGGATTTTTGTGCTGATACTTGAAATGTTTGGTGATGCTGTAAGGTGATGGCACATTTTAACGGTTTGTTTGCCGACCTCGGTACAGTTAAGGCGCGCCATTGTAAGCGTTTTTTTGCCGCTTGAACTAACTGCCATGTCACCGAAAGAGCAGAGAAACAAATCATTTGGAACACGGATTCCTTTTTCCTCAAGTTGGTGCAACAATATTACCGCGCTTGCATCGTTTGAGCAAATAACAGCATCGTAGTTACGGCTGACATCCATAAAACGCTCGCAAACGCTG
>JAZQWE010000141.1:0-4271 GCA_045632225.1 Eubacteriales bacterium
TATCGTAGTTGTTTCTTTTGGCTCTTCCCTGCCGGATGTTTTAAGCAACATATATGCAATTTCCGAAAGATACGAATTATATGCCCCCGATGTGCCCGTAAGCGGAGAAACACTCTTTACACTTGATTTTTACAAAGATAACTTTGATAGGTTTGAAAAGGCATACAGCTTACTTTGCGATGAAGAATCAAGACTTTTGTATTCCGAAATCATAAAATTTAAAATCACCGGAAAAGTTGTGCATTTAAAAAATGCAATTAGCGATAAAACTTGTGAAAAAGAATTGCTTGATTTTGACCGATATCAAACCTTTATTGATTGCGGCGCTTATAACGGCGACACCGCAAAAAAGTTTGTTGAAGATTGCAAAAACGCCACGACAGTATACGCAATCGAGCCGGACAGAAAGAATTTTAAAAAACTTAGTGCGTATGCAGATTCCGAAATGTCAGCCAAAGTTATTCCTTTAAACTTTGGCGCATGGAATGAAAAAAGCTCCGCCGAATTCACTGTTGGCGGAAACAGAAACTCTGCAATCGGCACACAAAACATGCGAAAAACCGAAACTGTTGAACTTAACACCGTTGACAGTATAAATGCAGTTGCAGACTATATCAAATACGATGTTGAAGGTGCAGAAAGGGAGGCCTTGCTCGGATCTCTTGAAACAATCAAATCCAATTATCCCGATCTGCTTGTTTCATTATATCACCGCAGCGAGGACTTGTTTGCGCTACCGCTGCTCATCAATGAATATTTTCCGTCATACGCCATATATTTACGCAGATTTGAATATGTGCCCGCGTGGGATATAAATTTGTATGCAATAAAAAGGAGATAACCATGGTTTACAAACTTTATGTCGAAACTGTTGAAAAAAAAGATGATATCTGTTGGTCATACGCATTTTACAATCATCAAAATTTCATGGTTTACAGACAATTCGGAAAAAGTGAAGAAAAAGATGTTCGCAAGGTTGTGCTTAGAGTTTGCGCCGCGGCACTAAAATACTTCGACCACTCGATTCGCCGCCGCTATTATGACGAACATTTTTCAACAAGAATTGATGAAGACTATGTAACCCTTTACACAGAAATACCCGAAATCGCAGATATAGCAAATAATTTTAAAGCCACTAATGCTTTCTCAATCGGCATTATCGGCGATGATAAAACTCTTTGGGAAGAACTTGTTCCTTTCTTTAATCAAAGAACAATGCTCTTTGAAACATCAAGTGATAACGAGTTTATAGAAAAAGGTAAAGACCTTGCCATGAAAGCATAAAAAAATCAGGGAAGCCAACTGGCTTCCCTGTTTTTTTGTTAATTACTTGTACTTACGCTTGCGCGCAGCCTCAGACTTCTTCTTGCGCTTTACGCTGGGCTTCTCATAGTGCTCTCTCTTACGGAGCTCAGTGAGTACACCGGATCTTGCACACTGACGCTTAAAGCGGCGAAGAGCGCTGTCAAGAGACTCGTTCTCTTTAACTCTGACTTCTGCCATTTAATTTTCCCTCCCCTCGCCATTGAGCATACCGCTCAACAAACAAATACACTTTATTATATCTTCTCTTTGGAAGAAAGTCAATAGGAAAATAAAATTTTTGTTTTATTTTACAACGATATTTACAATTTTATTGGGTACAACAATTTCTTTTACAATAGTTTTACCCTCAATCATGCTACTAACCTTCTCGTCAGCCTTTGCAAGAGCAAGAACTTCTTCTTTTGCAAGGCCTGCTGCCACCATAATGGTTCCTCTGAGTTTGCCATTTACCTGAAGTGCAATTTCAATGGTGCTGTCAACTGTCTTTGCCTCATCATAAGTAGGCCAAGGAGCAAGCGCACAAAGTTCGCCATTACCAAGGAACTCCCAAATTTCTTCGCAAAGGTGAGGAGCGTAGGGGCAAAGCAATCTTGCAAATACGCCAAGCTCGTCCTTTGTAAGTGTTCCAACTTCATAAATCTCGTTGATAAGACTCATCATAGCCGCAACAGCGGTATTGAACTTCATTTCCTCAATATCTTCGGAAACTTTCTTGATCGTCTTATGGAAAGATGACTCAAGTTTAGCGGTTGCGCCGCTTCCATTTGCCAAATCGCAAAGACCTGCTACACGGTCAAGGAAACGCTTAACGCCCTTAACAGAACTTTCGTTCCAAGGAGCGGCTGAAGCATAGTCACCCATAAAGAGAGTGTATACACGGAGAACATCAGCGCCGTAAACATCAACTACATCGTTGGGGTCTACAACATTGCCCTTGGACTTTGACATTTTTTCGCCATCGGGACCAAGAATAAGTCCCTGCGCGGTTCTCTTTGCATAAGGTTCATCAACCGGAACCTCACCGATATCATAAAGGAATCTGTGCCAGAATCTTGAGTAAATAAGGTGGCGGGTTACATGCTCCATACCACCGTTGTACCAGTCAACGGGGAGCCAATACTCAAGCGCTTCTTTAGATGCAAATACATCTGTATTGTGCGGGTCACAGTATCTGAGGAAGTACCATGACGAACCTGCCCATTGAGGCATTGTATCAGTTTCACGCTTTGCATCACCGCCGCACTTGGGACACTTGCAATTAACATAAGAATCAATCTTTGCAAGCGGGCTTTCGCCGCCCTCACCGGGGGCAAAATTTTCAACATTGGGAAGTCTTAAAGGAAGTTCCTCATAAGGCACACCAACCATGCCACACTTTTCACAATGAACAATCGGAATGGGTTCGCACCAATAGCGCTGACGGTTGAACGCCCAGTCCTTCATCTTATACTGAATTCCCTTTTCTCCGCATCCTTTTTGCGCAAGGAAATCGAGCATCTTTGCAATTGCTTCTTTCTTGGTCGCAATGCCGTTAAGGAATTCAGAGTTAACCATTTCACCGTCACCGGTGTATGCTTCTTTAGAGATGTCGCCACCCTTGATAACTTCGATAATCTCAATACCAAACTTCTTTGCGAAGTCATAGTCACGCTCATCATGCGCAGGTACAGCCATGATTGCACCGGTACCGTAACCCATCATTACATAGTCGGAAATATAAATCGGAATCTGCTTTCCGTTTGCGGGATTTACCGCGCAAATACCGTCAATACATACGCCGGTCTTATCCTTTACAAGCTGTGTACGCTCAAACTCAGTCTTCTTTGCACACTCATCTTTATATGCTTCAAGCGCATCAATGTTTGCGATTTTATCGCGATATTTTTCAATAATAGGATGCTCGGGAGCGATAACCATGAATGTTACGCCAAACATAGTATCGGGGCGGGTGGTATAAATTCTGAGAGATTCGTCGCTTTCGGTACCGCCGATTGCAAGCTTAAAGTTTGCGAATGCACCTTCGGAACGGCCAATCCAGTTTTCCTGCTGTAATTTTACATTAGGAAGATAATCAACCTTGTCAAGACCCATAAGAAGTTTGTCTGCATACTCAGTGATTCTGAGATACCAAACATCCTTAGACTTTTGAACAATATCGTTATGGCAAATATCACACTTGCCGCCCTGCGAGTCCTCATTGGAGAGAACAACCTTACAGCTTGGGCAGTAGTTTACAAGAGTGGTTGCGCGGAAAACAAGACCCGCATCAAACATCTTGCGGAAAATCCACTGTGTCCACTTGTAATATCCTTCTTCGGTAGTATCAACTACTCTGTTCCAATCGAAAGAAAATCCTACACGCTTGAGCTGCGAAGTAAACTTTTCAATATTGTTGTCAGTAACCTGACGGGGGTGAATGCCGGTTTTAATTGCATAGTTTTCTGTAGGAAGACCGTATGCGTCAAAACCAATGGGGAAAAGCACATTAAAGCCTTGCATTCTTCTCTTTCTTGAGATTACTTCAAGACCGGAATATGCCTTAATGTGACCAACATGCATACCTGCACCGCTGGGATAAGGGAACTCTACAAGACCGTAAAATTTAGGTTTGGAGTAATCCTCTTTTGCTTCAAAGACATGGGCATCTTCCCATTTCTTTTGCCATTTCGCTTCAATTTCTTTGAAATTATGCTTCATCGTTTAGTCCTCGCTGTCTTTCGGCTCGCCGATGCCAGTCAAAAGTTCTTTTATATCAATTTCATTTTCTTCGTTATAAAGTTTTTCAAGCTTGTAAAAATCGCGCTGCTCTCTTGTAAAAATGTGAACAAGCACAGAACCGTAGTCCATGAGCACCCAAGTACCGGTACCTCTTCCGTCAACGCGAAGCATTTCGACACCTTTCTCGCCGGTCTGATATTCAACCTCATCAGAAAGTGCGTTAACAT
>JAZQWE010000142.1:0-6988 GCA_045632225.1 Eubacteriales bacterium
TGTGCGGTTTCAATTACGGCGCAAAAAAGTATGACCGCGTAATAAAGGCGTATTACTTTTGTATCAAAGTCGCTTTTGTAGTGCTAATTTGTCTGTCGGTGCTCGGATTTGTTTTTGCATATCCAATCACCGATGCAATCGCGGGCAGCAGCCCCGAGGCGGCAAAAATTGCCGCATTTGTATTCCGCGTTCAGCTTATCGCGTTCCCGCTCATGGCATGGGTAACAATGAGCAACATGATGCTGCAAAACATCGGCAAAACCGCTTCGGCAACGCTTGTTGCCATGCTACGCCAAGGCATTGCTTTTATCCCCGCGGTGCTGTTTTTACCGCTTTTAACCGAAGCGCTCGGCTCTTCGGGACTACTTGGAATTGAACTTGCGCAACCCATTGCAGATGTAATTTCGTTTGCCGTTTCTGCCCCAATTGGCAAGGCGGCAATAAACGAAATGAGGAAAGAAAATGTAAAGCAAAAGTATAATTTACAAGAACCTATCAAATAAAAAATCCGCTCATAAGAGCGGATTTTTTATAATACCTTTGACAAAAAGTCTTTAAGACGCGGGTTCTTGGGATTTGAGAAAAACTCCTCGGGTTCATTTTCTTCAATAACCTTGCCCTCATCCATAAAGATGATGCGATTTGCAACCTCGCGGGCAAATCCCATTTCATGGGTAACAATTACCATGGTCATGCCGTCATCAGCAAGCTTTTTCATAAGGTCAAGCACCTCGCCAACCATTTCGGGGTCAAGTGCACTTGTAGGCTCGTCAAAAAGCATAACCTGCGGATTCATCGCAAGTGCGCGAGCAATTGCAATACGCTGTTTCTGACCGCCCGAAAGCTGTGCGGGATATGCATCCGCCTTTTCGGGGAGTCCGACAATCTCAAGAAGTTCTCTTGCCTTTTTCTCTGCATCCGCTTTGCTCTGTTTCAAAAGCTTAATCGGAGCAAGGGTAATATTTTCCAAGATGGAAAGATGGGGAAAAAGATTAAAATGCTGAAACACCATACCCATCTTCATACGAAGCTTGTCGATGTTACATTTTTTATCGGTAATAAGTTCACCGTCAAAATATATCTCACCTGCGGTAGGCTCTTCAAGGCGGTTAAGACAACGAAGGAATGTGGACTTACCGCTACCGGACGGACCGATAAGTACAACCTTTTCGCCTTTGGAGATATGCTGGTCAACACCCTTTAAAACTTTGATTTCATTATTTTCACCAAAGTCTTTGTAAAGTCCTTTAACGCTTATCACTCTTTGCAAGCCTCCTTTCAAGAATGGATACACACTTTGAAAGTCCCAGAACCACCACAAGGTAAATCACCGCTACTGCGATAAGGGGCATAAAGTTACTGTATGTGATGGAGCGAATTTTGATGCCGCCGAGAGTAAGGTCGGCAACGCCAATGTAGAAGGCAACCGATGACTCTTTAAGCAATGTGATAAACTCATTTGCAAGCGAGGGGAGAACCGCCTTAAACGCCTGAGGAATGATGATGTACCACATAGTTTGTACATAGTTAAAACCAAGGCTTCTGCCCGCCTCTGTCTGTCCCTCGTCGATGGACATGATACCGCCACGAACGATTTCGGATACATAGGCACCCGAGTTAAGACCAAAGCAGATAACAGCCGCTGTATACTTTTCAACGCCCATCGGCAGCAAAACTACAAAGTACATGATAAGAAGCTGTACCATGATGGGAGTGCCGCGCATAATCGCAAGATAAACCTTGCATATACCCGACAAAAATGCAATCTTGCCCGTTTTTTGGTTTACACAACGGATAACTGCCACAACAAAACCGATTGCAATACCGAGCAATACCGCAAATGCGGTGATTTTGAGTGTTGTAATAAGACCGTTTACAAGATACATGTATTGGTCATTTACAATAAAGTTACGGTGAAAATCATATTTGAGTTCGTTGAAAAACTTTTCAATCGGTACGCTTGTATCAGGCTTTTCGCTGTCATAATTCTTGAGCGCGATATAATCGTTTATACCTGTGCGGAGAGTGTTGTAGTTTGAAATATCAACACTTTCACCGTTGTAGTTTACAACATTTGCCGCGGTAATCACAGCCTTTGCATCAAGAAGTCCGCCAAACACGGTGTTTACAAGCTCATAATTAAGATATGGAGTAAAGTTACCGGGAGTGGTTTCGTAAAGTTCAAAAACAACCTCACCGCTCTGTGCAGTAGAAAGAGCAAGGTCAGCCTCAACAAGTGACGCAACATGCTGTTTTACCTTGGTAGCGTTGGTTTTAACGCCGCTTTCGGTATTGGAAACATATAGCGCATAAACACTTTCAAGATATTTGTCAATGTTTTGCTCTACAACTGTTTTAATATCAATTGTTTCGTATGTACAGTTAAGAACAATGTTCTTCTCTGTTCCGTACTCAAGAGAGTTTACTGTAACAGTTGTGTTGTCAGCAACAAACTTTGCGCCGGTGGAAACATTTCCGGGAAGAGCCGAAACGGTTTCGTTAATGATTGCCTGCGCATCTTCAGCGGAAAGTTCGGTGTCGATTTTGTTAGTAATCTTCTGAACAAAATATACGCCGAATACTACAAGAACAGCCAATGCCACACATAAGAGTGTGTTTAACAGTCCTTTAAACTTGTTTTTCTTTTTCATTATTTCTCCAAATTACAAACGGGAATGTCGAGCATTCCCGTTTGAGTATGTTGGTTTTTTAATTACTTAATGTACTTTGCAATGATTGCATCGATGGTACCGTCAGCGGTGAGTTCATCAATAGCAACATTGAGCTTGTCAAGAAGTTCGGTGTTTTCCTTAGCAACGCAGATTGCATAGTCTTCGTCAGCATAAGCGGTGTCGAGGAGTTTGAGGCCTGCATTTTCAGCAACGAGTGCCTTTGCGGGTTCGTTGTCGATGATTACGCAATCAACATCGCCGCCGATAAGACCGAGAACTGCTTCGTTACCGTTGGAGTAACGAACAACATTTGCATCGCCGAAGTCATCGGTGGAGTAGATGTCGCCGGTGGTTGCAAGCTGTACGCCAACCTTGTAAACGGTATCCTTGTAAAGATCGTCTACAGTTTCGATAGCAGAACCTTCTTTAACGATGATGGACTGTACGCCATTTGCATAGCTGGAGGTGAAGTTGATGCTCTTAAGACGCTCTTCGGTAACAGTCATACCTGCCATACCGAAATCAGACTCGCCTGCCTGAACGGAAGCGATGATGGAGCTGAACTCCATGTCGGAGATAACGAGAGTCATACCGAGTTTTGCAGCAATTGCTTCTGCGATTTCAGCATCAATACCGATGATCTTGTCACCCTCGTAGTATTCGTAGGGCTGGAAGTAAGCATTGGTAGCCATAACCAAAACAGCGGGTTCAGTAGCTTCGGTTACTGCAGGGGTGGTTTCAACAGCATCATCTGCTGCGGTGGTCTGTGCAACTTCGCCGCATGCTACGAAGCAGCAAGCAAGCATCATGGTTGCAAGAACAAGTGAAAGAATCTTTTTCATGACAATTTCCTCTTTCTAAAGAATAAATTTATATCGCGTATGATTATACACTACATAATGCATAATGTCAATAGTTATTTAACCAAAAATCGATACTTTATCTTATATTTATTCAAAACAAATGCCTAAAATGCATAAAAAGCACCCTTTGCGGGTGCTTTTTTATAATTATCTGTCTGCTGTGATAATGCCGTCTTTGACGGTGAGTTTGCAAATACGCGCGGTGCGGCGTTCGGAACTTGCATCATTGGGGTCAACAATTACATCTCTACCGTGGTAAACAGCGTAATACTGACCGTCAAGCTTGATAACGCTGTGGTGGCCAACGCCCTCCTCAACATCGTTTCTGAACATTGTGGGAACCCACTTGCCGTTATCGGTGTGCTTTACAAAATCAATCTTTGTAAAGTCCGCTTCATCGGTTTTTGCCGCCGCATAACCGATGTGGTATGTTTCATTCTCGTAACATGCGCCGCTGAACATTACATACTGCCAATCGCCCTCGCGAAAATAGAATGCACCCTCAAGTGTGTGCCAGTCCTTGCCGTCGCCAAAGCGGTTGCGCTTGAAAATTTCTTCATCAAAAGATGGTCTGATAACCTCTTTGCAAATGTTTGCGGGAGTCATGGGGTCGATGAGCTTGTCAACAAAAATTCTTGTGCCCACGCGCTCGTCTTCGCGGTTGTCCTCTGCATACCAAAGGAAGATGCCTGCCTCATTTTCTACAACATGTGCGTCGATGCTGAAGCGGTCATAAAGTTTCTTCTTCTTTGTAAAGGGGCCAAGGGGACTGTCACCCTCTGCCACATGGAGATGCTGGAAGCATTCTGCATTCTGGCAGGAGAAATAGAGATAGTACTTGTCACCGAGTTTAGCAATGCAAGGTGCCCAATACTGAACCCAACCGTCAACCGAGCAAATAACGCCCTCGTGCTTCCACTCGCCGAAAATATCGTCTGCAGAATACGCCTCTACACCGTTGTGCGCGGTAACATATATATAAAATTTGCCGCCGTCCTCAAAAATAAACGGGTCCGGCTGTGTTTTGCCTGTAACATTGAACTTGAGTTTCATAACAATCGTCCTTTCGTGCGTACAATTGCAATTATTATATAATAAATAGGAACAATTTGTCAATGCATAAAACAACTGACCGTGTACAAAATATGCGCATTGACATCTTGGAATTTTTGTTTTAAAATATACACATGAAACGGTTTTATAAAATTTATCTTGAAATATCAAATGTTTGCAACCTCTCATGCGCGTTTTGCCCCGGCACAAAGCGCGCCCCTCGCGTAATGAGCAAGGACGAGTTTGCATTTCTTTTGCCGCGCCTTAAAGAGTATACCGACTATCTTTATTTCCACCTTATGGGTGAGCCGCTTTGCCACCCAAATCTTGAAGAATTTTTGTCCATTGCGGGCGATTTTGGATTTAAAGTTATCCTCACCACCAACGGTACGCTCCTTCAAAAACAGAAAAAAATCTTGCTTAACTCCCCTGCTCTTCACAAAATCAACATTTCGCTCCATGCATTCGAAGCAAACGATATAAATGTACCTTTTGAGAAATACCTTGATGGGTGCTTTGACTTTGGCAAAGACGCAGAAGGTGAAAAAATTGTGGTGTACCGCCTTTGGAACAACGGCGGTGCCGACGAGAAAAATACAGAAATTATACGCGCCATGCAAAAATACTTCCCCACCCCGTGGGAGAATAACCGAAGCGGCGAAAAAATCGGCAACAAGGTTTTCCTTGAATACGGCGACAAGTTTGATTGGCCAAGCCTTGAATCCCCCGATATGGGCGAAAAAATGTTTTGCTATGGGCTGTGCGACCAGGTGGGCGTGCTTGCCGACGGAAGCGTTGTACCGTGTTGCCTTGACCATGACGGCGATATAACCCTTGGCAACCTCTTTGAGCAAACAATGGATGAAATCTTAACCTCAGAGCGCGCGCAAAGTATTGCACACGGCTTCAAACAAAAAATCGGTGTTGAAGAGCTCTGCCGCCGCTGTGGATATGCGCATGCAAAGTTCAAGTAAAATTATACCTTTTAAGCTACATAAAAACGGCATTGGGATAACCCAATGCCGTTTATTTTTATACCTTCATTGCGCTACGGCCGCCATCAATCGGGATATTTACACCCGTAATTGAAGATGCCGCATCGGAGGCAAGATATGAAACAAGGTTTACAACCTCAATCGGTTCTGCCGCTCTGCCAATGAGAGTCTTCATCTTTGCCATAGCCTCTCTTGTAAGAACGGGACCAGGAGATACACAAACCGCACGGATACCGTGCTGTGCGCCATACTGTGCGATGGACTTAACCATGCCCGTCATAAGACCGCTCTTTGCAACGCTGTAATCAAGCGACATTCCGCCGCCGCCCTCAGAGCCTACAATTGAACCGAGATAGATAATTACACCGCTCTTTTGTTCAATCATCTGGCCGATTACGCTTCTTGTAAAGTAAAGCGGGCCTTTGAGGTTTACATCAATACCCCAATCAAGCACATCCACAGGATAGTCCTTGAATTGCTCTTTAACCTGCTTAATACGGCAAGATGCACCGCCTGCAAAGTTAACAAGAATGTCAATGGAACCGAAAGTTTCCATTGTCTTATTCTTTGCCGCCTCAATCTGTGCGAAATCGCGAACATCAACCTGTACCGCGATTGCCTTGCCGCCCTTGGCACGAATTTCAGATGCAACAACCTCTGCCGCATCAATATTTACATCGCAAAGCACAACATTTGCGCCCATTTCAGCAAAGCACTCGCTCTGGAGTTTGCCCATGCCGCTACCTGCGCCCGTGATGATTGCAGTCTTACCTGAAAAATCAAACATCATCTTTTGAAATTCCATTTTCAATCTCCTTTTGAGGACTTGCTTTGTTTATTTCTTCTTTTTAGCTACGATTACAACTACAGCCGCAACAACCGCAACTACAACAGCCGCAATAACAACGATTACTACGGGGAAGCCGCCCTCGCTGTCAGAAGCTGCCGCTGTGGTTGCCTCTACAGCGGTGGTTTCGGGTGCAACAGTTTCTTCTACAAAGATGTCAGGAATAAGAGAACCGATGTCAACGGGAGCCGCAACATTGATTTCTTCATCTGCAAAAGTCTTGAGAACGGGGCACTTATCACCCATTACCCAAGTGTTTTCAAAATCGAGAGCTGTATAAACGGATGCATCTGTAAGCTGTTCAAATGCGAAAGAGGTGTTGATACCTACGGGAGCCATTTCAACCATGCTACCCTTTACATAGTAGTTATCCTTTACATCGGAGTAGGTACCTGCATCGCTACCTGCAACTCTGTAAACCATGTTTTCGGTGGAGAGGTTGTTTGCAACAGTAATGTTCTTAACCTGACCAACGATACCTGCGGAGCAACCGCCCATTTCTACAGCACCGGTGTTAAGACAGTTGGTAACATAGGGAATGGTCAAGGGGTTGCCGTT
>JAZQWE010000143.1:0-1048 GCA_045632225.1 Eubacteriales bacterium
GGCTTCCAGGTTCTGTTGGTCTTACGGTTAGAGTGAGAAACATTGTGACCGAAGGTCACACCCTTGTTGCATACGCTGCACTTTGCCATGTGAATTGCACCTCCCAAATAAGCGGTAATTTATATTATTTATAATTAACAACTTTGCGGACATCCGATATTATAGCATAACCTTTTTGAAAATGCAAGAGGAAATTACAATTTTTTTAAAAAAGAATTTCTTTTATTTTTGCTTCAAGATTTTTCCACAAATTATCTGCAATTATTTGCATTCCAAGGTCGCTTGGATGGTTAAAACGCCCGTGTGTATCTTTGCGAACACCTATATCGCCAAGTGACACCCAAGTGTCGCCGTATTTTTCGCAAACTTCTTGCTTTTCGCGGTCAAGTTTTTCTCTTACATAAAAGCCTTGCACATGAAAAAACTTGGCTTTTTTGTCTTTGTCAAGAAAATTTCTCATTTCTTCATAGGCACTACCGAAAGAGCGGGGCGGATTTTCCATTGTATCATATTCTTTTGGTGTGTTTGCGCCGTAAAACATAATGATTATGTCTGCACCGAAATTAGCGGCATCTGTGTGATGGTCACTTGGAGCGGCGCCGTTAAAAAGGTTTGCCTCGTATGAGCCAACCTGCGCAATCGCCCATGCGACATTTTTATCATATTGCCTGATTTTTTCAAGTAGCAAATGAACATAGTCATGATCAATATCCGATGCCGCCATGCCGCAATCGTTATTCCAACCCATTGCAGGGCGGGGCGCATGCTTTGTTATGGAATTGCCCGCAAACAAAATTCTTATACCGCTGTTTTCGTGAACGAAAACGCTTTGCTTTACTTGATTTATCGCAGGGACATCATTTTTTTGCAAGTCGCTCATATAAGTTCTCCTAAAAGTTTCTCACCGTCACAGCCAACAAATTTAACTTCGGCAAACTCACTTTGCAAATTCTTTTCGCATTTTACCAAAACCTCGATAAAAGATGCGGTGTGACCGCTCCATAAGCCGTCAACCTTTTGCTCAAACAAAACTCTTTGCACGGGGCGT
>JAZQWE010000144.1:0-2252 GCA_045632225.1 Eubacteriales bacterium
TGGCAATAAAAGTGCCCTCAAGCACAAAAGGTGCTGAAATATATGCGCGGCTTGCGCCGATATAGCGCATGATGGTTATCTCCTCGCGGCGCGCATAAACCGAGAGTTTTATTGTGTTGATGATTACAAACATGCACACAACGCCGCAAAGTACGGCAAACCAGATAAATACAACCGAAATGCCGCTTTGAAGTGCCTCAACCGATGCCGCAATGTCAAGACGCGCGTTTACTTTGCGCACATTTTTGGTCTGCTCAAGTGCAAAAACAAGGTCGGCAACGCCCGCGTTTTCATCATAAACCACAACGATTTTATGCGAGAGCGGGTTTTCTTCCTTGGTTATGTTTTCGAAAAGCACAGCGTAGTTCAAAAACTCGCTTTTCATTTGCTCAAGGCCGTCTTCTTTTGAATAAAGCGTGGTGCTTGCAACATTGGGAAGTGCCAAAATCACAGCATTTACCTCTGCCGCGGTTGCATCATCAACATCGTAGTCGAGGAAAATCTCGATTTCGTTAAGTTCGGTGATACCGCTTAAATTATAGTCAATATTCGCGGAAATCATTGAAAAACTTCCAATAAAAATGAGGCAACTGATAAGTACAAAAATGCTGACAAAGGTTACAAGTCCGTTGCGGAACATCCCCTTTATCGCTTGCGTAAAAGCATCTGCTATGCGCATCATTGGCCGTCACCTCCGTAAACTCCGTCGTCAACAAGGCGGCCACCTTTAAGGCGCACAATGCGCTGATGGAACATTTTTGCAAGCTCGTCCTCGTGAGTAACCACAACAACGGTTTTGCCGTATTCACGCATCTGTATCAAAAGTCGCATTATCTCCATTGAGAGTTTGGGGTCAAGATTACCCGTTGGCTCGTCTGCGATAATGGTATGCGGATTGTTTATAATGGCGCGGGCAAGCGCAACGCGCTGTTGCTCACCGCCGGAAAGTTGGTGCGGAAAATTGTTTGCTTTTTCCTCAAGACCAACGATTTTCAGCATTGACATAACGCGATTTTGAATGTCCTCTTTGTTAACTCCGCCAACAATGCGAAGCGCAAACGCAACATTCTCAAACACAGTCTTTTTCTTGAAAAGTCTGAAATCCTGAAACACAACGCCAAGACGGCGACGGTATTTTGGCACGCCGGAGCGCGGCATTTTGCCGATGTTTATACCGTCTACAAAAAGGTCACCCTCAGTAACCTTTTCCTCACGGAGAAGAAGTTTGGTAAGCGTGGTTTTACCCGCGCCGCTGTCGCCCATGATGAAAACAAACTCGCCGTTTTCAATTTTTAAATTCAGATTATCAAGCGCAACCTTTCCTTCAGGATAGCGCTTTGTGACATTTTTAAATTCTATCATTTTCCATTTTCCTCACAGTAGGAACTCTCAAAAGCGCCTTTTCGCCGCGGCGAAAATTACCCCTTTACACAAGAATTGCAGGAACACGCCTTTGCACGTTCCCGCCATTCTCAAAAAGTCTTAGAATTTTACCGGCTTGCTTGTAAGATACTTCTTAACCATAAGCGCAACCTTGAATGTGATTGCATGTTCAAACTCGCGAAGGTCAAGACCTGTAATCTTGCGAATCTTTTCAAGACGGTATACAAGTGTGTTTCTGTGTACAAACAACTTTCTCGATGTTTCGGAAACATTGTGGTTGTTTTCAAAGAAACATTGAACGGTCATGAGAGTTTCGCGGTCAAGCGACTCAATAGAACCCTTCTTGAATACTTCCTGAAGGAACATTTCGCAAAGAGTTGTAGGAAGCTGGTAAATAAGTCTTCCTATGCCGAGATTTTCATAAGTAATAATGTTCTTTTCGGTGTCAAATACCTTGCCAACTTCGATTGCAACCTGCGCCTCTTTGTATGCGCGGGCAAGGTCTTTGATATTTTCAACCACGGTACTGATACCGACAGCAACCTTGGTGTAAAACTCTGCAGAAAGTGTCTGTGCGATGCCGTTTGCGATTTTTTCAATCTCCTTGGTGTCGGTGTTTGCACCAACTTCTTTAACCAAAACAACATCGCTTTCGCCAACGCTGATTACATAGTCGCGGTTCTTGTCGGGGAACATGTTCTGCACCATTTCATAGGGGAGCATGTCGGACTTTCCGTAGAACTTGATAAGAAATACAACACGGCTTTCATCTGCGTTAAAGCGGAGCTCCTTGCCCTTGATATAAATATCGGTGGGAAGGATGTTATCAAGAATGATGTTTTTGATAAACGAGCACTTATCATACTTTT
>JAZQWE010000145.1:0-4132 GCA_045632225.1 Eubacteriales bacterium
GCATCGGCATATTTCTCTGTGCCGTTTTTGCTTGCGGTTTTAATTTATATTGCAGTTGTTGTTTTTTCCATGCAGGATATTGCATAGAAAGGATTTATTCACATGGATGAAAATTTTAATAAAAGGCCGCGTCCGCGTCGCAGCGTAGAGCCATCTGCGCAAAAGGCTGCGCCATCCCCCACGCCCGCACAGCCAAAGGTAGTGGCGCCTATGCAAACGCCTGCGGTACAAAAGCCGACTTCACCGCCACCCGTTCAAAAGCCGGCGGTGGAAAATCACATTGCCGAACCCTCGGATAATGAGAAAACACGCCTTACCGATGTGCAACCTAAAGCACAGTTGAAAACTCCCGTTCAGAGAGAAGCGCCGCAAAACAAGGAGTCGTCGGGAATGCTTGGCGGCATATTCAAGGCGCTCATCTACATTACAGCGGTGTTGCTTGTTTCCGTTATTGCGGCGTATTTTGTGATTCAGTTTGCAAACGATGTTTTCGCGTTTGTAAAGCCCGAGGAAACTGTTGAGGTTGTTATTCCCGAAAATGCAACGGTCATGGATGTTGCCGATATACTCGGCGAGCGCGGAGTTATTAAATATCCCACACTCTTTAAACTCTATGCAAAAGTTATGGAGGTGCAGAGTGTTGACGAAGAGGGAAACAGCGTATTTTTAGCAGGTACCTATGAAGTATCGCCGATGAAGAATTACATGCAGCTTCTCCCGTATTTCATGGAACGCTCAAAACCGCGTGAAGTTGTCTGGGTAACTTTCCCCGAGGGTTCAAGCATTAAAGAAATGATTGACATTTTGGTTGATGACTACGGAATTGCTTCACGCGAGGAGTTTGAAAGCGCTGTAAACGATTATGACTACGGTTTTGATTTTCTTGAGGGACTTGACTCCCTTGAGGGAAGATACTACCGCCTTGAGGGATACCTTTTCCCCGACACATATCAGTTCTACAGCGATTCAAGCGCAGAAACGGTTGTTTATAAAATGCTTTTGAACTTCCGCGACAAACTTGAGTATCTTTCAACATCCGATATGGATTACAAGGATAGACTTGAAGAACTTGGTATGACTCTTGATGAGGTGGTAACGCTTGCCTCCATGATTGAGTGGGAGGTAAAATACCCGATTGACTATGACCAGGTTTCATCGGTTTTCTACAACCGACTTTCAAACAAAGCAAACTACCCCCGTTTTGACAGCGACGCAACTACCGTTTACGCCATCATGATGGAAACGGGTGCACGCCCCGAAACGCTCGGCGCCGCTGAACTTGATTTTGACAACCCCTACAACACAAGAAAATATGCGGGATTCCCGCCCGGTGCAATTTCAAACCCCGGTTTTGAGGCGCTTTACAGCGCATTCTATCCCGCAAAGACCAAGTATTATTATTTCATTGCGCAAAACAACGGCTACAATCTCTATGCAAAAACGCTTTCAGCGCACAATGCCAATGTTGCCGCGGTGAGAAAAGAGGCAAATTAGTGATAGTTAAACCGAGTGAAACCACGGTTGCATACCGTTGTCCCGAATGCGGCTGTGGCGTAAAAAGTATAGTTGGCATTTTTTCGCTCTCTGCGGATATGCTCAAACTCAAGTGCCCTTGCGGACAGAGCCACATGACTATAAAGCGCACAAACGATGACAAAATACGCATTGCGGTACCGTGCCTCGTATGCCGCCGCGACCATGAGTTTGTCATCAGCCGCGATTTGTTCTTTAAAAATGAACTCTTTGAACTCCCGTGTTCGCTTTCGGGATTTTCGCTTTCGTTTATCGGAAACGGCGAGGATGTTTCTGCGGCCATTGACCGCGCAGACGATGAACTCCGCCGCGTACTAACCGAGGCGGGGGCAGAAAGCCTTGATATTTTCAAGGAGCAACCCGATAAAACAGAGGAAGTTCCTGTGGCGCAGATTTATGACATTGTGAGATTTATTTTAAAGGAACTTGAAGAGGAAAATGCCATCCGTTGTCAGTGTAGTGAAGGGGATTATGACATCGAACTTTTTGATGACAGCGTGTGCATATTCTGCAAAAATTGCGGCGCAAAGCAGTTTGTTTCCACAGCATCCCTTGCAGAGGCGCAGGCATTTCTTGAGATTGATGAACTTATATTAAAATAATGAAGAAAAAGGTTTCCACCGAGGTGGAAACCTTTTTTTATTCCATATTAAAAAGTTTTGAAAGATTTGTGATATTTCCCGCGCCCATTGTGATTACAATGTCGCCGTCTTTGGCATTTGAGTTTACATATTCTGCGATTTTTTCAAAGCTGTCGAAATACAGCGCGCCGCAACCTATATCCTTTGCAAGCTGCTCGCTTGACACACCGAGTGTATCGGTTTCGCGCGCGGCATAAATATCAGCCATAACGGGCACATCCGCAAGTTTCAGCGCCTCAACAAATTCGCGGTAAAGTCCCTTTGTGCGCGAATATGTGTGCGGCTGATAGATGCAGATTATACGCTTTGCACCCATTTGACGCGCGGTGCGAAGCGTTGCCGCAACCTCGGTGGGGTGGTGTGCGTAGTCATCGTAAACTTTTGCGCCGTTTACATGGCCTTTCAGTTCAAGTCGGCGAGAAGCGCCCTTGAAGTTTCCAAGACCTTTTACAATCAGGTCGCTTTTAAGTCCGCAAAGAATTCCGCATGCGGCGGCGGCAAGCGCATTGTAAACATTGTGCTCGCCCGATACACTAAGGTTAACCCTCTTTTTCATACTACCGTGGCAAAGGTCAAATGAGGCAACACCGTTTTCGTATGAAATGTTTTTAGCCATGATGTCGGCATCCTTTTTCACGCCAAAGGTGAGAATACTGCCGCCAAATCCCTTTGCCATGTCCATGACATTTTCATCGTCGGCATTGAGGACAGCAACGCCGCAACCGCGAGTTTTTTCGATGTATGCGCGGAACGAGCGTTTGACATGGTCAAGGTCTTTGAAATAGTCGACATGGTCGAGTTCGATATTGAGCACAACCGCAACCGAGGGGTAAAAATCGAGGAAGGAGTCCATGTACTCGCAGGACTCAAACACAAAGTTTTCCTTGCCGCCAATGCGGTATGCACCGTGCATTGATGAGAGTTCGGCGCCCGAAATAACTGTGGGGTCGCCGCCGCCCGCGAGGAATACCTCTGTAGTCATTGAGGTGGCGGTGGACTTGCCGTGCATGCCCGAAAGACCGACGCGGTGGGTGTATGAGCGCATGATGTAGCCGAGATAGTCACTTCTTGAAATGACGGGGATGCCGCGTTCTTTTGCCCTTACAAGCTCGGGGGTGTCGGGACTGACGGCAACTGTGTAAACAAGCGCGTCATAGGCATCGATTTGCTCGGCACGGTGTCCCTCAAAAACCTCAATTCCTTCTTTTTGAAGTCTGTCGGTCAAAGGGGAGAGGGTGCGGTCACTACCGCCGACTTTGAAACCGTGAATATGTGTAACATGAGCAAGGGAGGACATGGTTATGCCGCCGATGCCGAGAAAATATACAGATTTTTTACCTTTAAGCGCGCGGGCAATTCCGTCTGCGCCAAGATGTGTATTATTTACAGCCATTTTAAAACTCCGTAACAAATATATATAATTATATGAATAAAAAGCATGCTTCAATCACATAATTTTACCATAACATTTTGAAAGGATACATGCTATGGAAATTACAGATGTGAAAATCAGAAGAACTTTTGACGGTGCGCCGCTAAAGGCGGTTGCCTCGGTTACATTTGACGGTCAGTTTGCCGTGCACGATATTAAGGTAATCAGCACAGAGAGCAAACTGTTTATAGTTATGCCAAGCCGCAAAAATCCCGATGGCACCTACCGCGACATCGCGCATCCGATAAACGCCGCATTCCGCGCGGCACTTGAAGAAAAGGTGCTTTTTGCATACGAAAACTATGATGGGGTTAGTCTGTGATTAAACTCTCCATATAAGCGCGAAGCGCCGCCTTTGACTCGGGCGAAAGGCGCGAATAAAGCGCAATGAGTGCTTCAACCTCGCCGTCCTTGCCGCCGATAAGTTTTGCTGTGCTAACGCCGAAATACTCGGCAATGCGCGAAAGCTTATCCACGGATGGCGAGGAATTTCCTTTTTCAAGGTCATATAAAAAATTACGATTGA
>JAZQWE010000146.1:0-1797 GCA_045632225.1 Eubacteriales bacterium
TCGTTTTCGGTCACCATTTGATGGCCTATGCAATGATGCTTGTCCGCGACCTTGAAAGACTTTCCGATACAAGAAAGCGCATGAATTTCTCCCCCATCGGCTGTTGTGCCCTTGCGGGAACAACTTATGCTACCGACCGCCGTTTCGAGGCGGCAAAACTTGGGTTTGACGGTATTTGTCAAAACTCACTTGACGGCGTTTCCGACCGCGATTTCGCGGCAGAACTCCTCAGCGCACTTTCAATTCTCATGATGCATCTTTCCCGCTTCAGCGAGGAAATCATCCTTTGGTCAAGCTGGGAGTTCAAGTTTATTGAACTTTCCAATGCATACACCACCGGCTCTTCAATCATGCCGCAGAAAAAGAACCCCGACATGGCAGAGCTTGTGAGAGGCAAAACGGGCAGAGTTTACGGCGACCTTATCGGTCTTCTCACCACTCTCAAGGGACTTCCGCTTGCATACAACAAGGACATGCAAGAAGATAAAGAGGGCGTGTTTGATGCATGCGACACCGTTAAAATGTGCTTGCCTGTGTTTACTGGAATGATAAGCACAATGAGCGTGCTCAAAGACAACATGGCGCTTGCCGCTAAAAAGGGATTTATCAACGCAACCGACCTTGCGGACTATCTTGTTAAAAACGGACTTCCTTTCCGCACCGCGTATAAGATTTCGGGTGGACTTGTTGCAAAGTGCATTGCCGAAAACAAGGTGCTTGAGGAACTCACCCTTGATGAATATAAAGAATTTTCTCCCGTATTTGAAAATGACCTTTACGGCGAGATTGACCTCCTCACCTGTGTGGAAAAGCGCGTTAGCGAGGGCGGCACTTCGCCTGCCTCGGTTTTGGCACAGATTGAGTATGTAAAGGAAGTTTTGAAGAAATGACAAAGGTATTTATAGACGGCAGTGCAGGCACTACCGGACTCAGAATTCATGACAGACTTGCATCTCGCGACGATATCGAACTTTTGATTTTGCCCGAGGAACTCCGCAAGGATGTAAACGCCCGCAAAGAGGCGCTCCATACAGCGGACATTGCGTTTTTGTGCTTGCCCGACGATGCGGCAAGAGAGGCTGTGGCGCTTGCCGAGGGCTCAAATGTTGCGATTATCGACACCTCCACGGCGCACCGCACCGTAGAGGGTTGGGAATACGGTTTCCCCGAACTCTACGGCAGAAGAAAAAGAATTGCAAACTCAAAGCGCATTGGCAACCCCGGTTGCCATGCAAGCGGCTTTATCGCACTTGTAGAACCGCTCATGCGCGCGGGTATGATTAAGAAAAATGTAAATCTTTCATGCTTTTCGCTCACGGGTTATTCGGGCGGCGGCAAAAAGATGATTGCAGAGTATGAGGCCGAGGGCAGGGATGCACTTCTTAACGCGCCCCGCATGTACGGGCTCACTCAACAGCACAAGCACCTCAAAGAAATGGTAAAGATTTGCGGCATGGATACGCCCCCAATCTTTTGCCCCATTGTTGCTCCGTTTTACGCGGGCATGGAGGTGACAGTTCCCGTACACGCAAAGACACTTGGTGCCTCCATTGACGAGGTGGCATCGGTTTATAAGTCGTATTACAGAAACGGCCTTGTAAAGTTTGTCGATGTGGCAGACGAGAGTGGCTTCCTTAGCGCGTGCCGCTTTGAGGGACGCGACGATATGCAAATCACCGTTTGCGGAAACGAGGAGCGTGTTTTGCTTGTTGCAAGATATGATAACCTCGGCAAGGGCGCAAGCGGCGCGGCTATTCAGAATATGAACATCCTCCTTGGCTGTGACGAAAACAAGGG
>JAZQWE010000147.1:0-9120 GCA_045632225.1 Eubacteriales bacterium
AAAAAGCAAGATTTCGGGGTCCATTGCAAGCGCTCTTGCAATGGCAACGCGCTGTTTCATACCGCCCGAAAGTTGCGCGGGCTTTGCATTGATATACGGATCCATACCAACATGCTTCAAAAACTTCATGGCATTTGCCTCTGCCACTTCTTTGGAGCGACCAAGTACTTTCATCTGTCCAATCATGCAGTTTTTAAGTACTGTCATGTTATTGAAAAGGTTGAAAGACTGAAATACCATTCCGACTTTTGCACGGTACGAGGCGGGATTTACCTTTTTATCGGTAATATCGCTTCCGCTGTAAAGAATTTCACCGGAGGTTGGCTCCTCAAGCAAATTGATGCAACGGAGCAATGTGGATTTACCGCTACCCGATGCGCCGATAATTGTGGTTACATCGCCCGCATGAACATTAAAGTCAATATCGGTGAGAACCTTGTGAGAACCGAAGGATTTTGAAAGGTGCTTTATCTCTAAAACAGGTGCGCTCATTTAAAATCCTCCTTTGTTTTCTTTTTATCGGGGAAATTGTATGTACCGCTTGTAAGTGCAAGCGTATCTGTGGTTGCAAGGTCATAATGTCCGCAGTCGCCAAGCGCCTTTTCAAGTTTGCGAAGGAGTACCGATGTTACCATTGTCATTGTGAGGTAAATAAGCATAACGATGGTTGCGGACTCGAAATATGTATAAAGCGCGCCAACCGCCGCTTTATGTGAGAAGAAGAGGTCGCTTATTGAGATTACGGAAAGTACGGATGTATCCTTGATATTGATGATGAAGTTATTGCCTATTTGAGGAATGATTACGCGGAATGTCTGCGGCAAAATTACATGTACCATGGTTTGCACATGGGTCATACCGATTGCCTTTGCGCCCTCGGTCTGTCCAATGTCTATAGACATGATACCGCCGCGAACCGTTTCTGCCATATATGCGCCCGTATTGATTGATACAATGAAGAATGCGGCTGTCCACATGTCCATTTTAATATCAAAGAGCATTTGCGCGCCGTAATAAATAAACACGGCCTGAACAATCATAGGCGTACCGCGGAACACTTCAACATAAGCACGCAAAACCGCACGCATTGTTGCAAGAAAGCCGCGCTTGATAAGGCTATCGCGTTTTTTATCCACGGGAATTGTCTGCACAACGCCGACAACAAAGCCGATAAGGCAACCGAAGAATGTGCCGACAATCGAGATAAGCAATGTTGTGCCAGCGCCGCTCAAATATGTTGTGCCGTAGCGGCTGATTAGCTTTACAATGTTATCGAAAAACGATGTGGTTTCGGGTTCGGCATAGATAAAATCGGGGTTGAGAGTGATTGCGGCATGCATTGCGCTGTCATAGTTTTTAAAGGTGAACTCTTTGTTCATGCCAAGCGAAAGTTTTTCAAGTTCAACATTCAGGGCATCAAGAAGTTCGGTATTTCCCTTTTTAACAGCCATGCAAAGTTCCACTTGCTCGCGTGTTGCGGCATAATTTGCAGCAGGATTGCTGTAAAAATCAAGCATTGCAAGGTCTTTATAGCTTTCAATTACCGCTTGCGCGTATGTACGGCTTACAACCGCCGCCTCGCATTTACCGCTTACAACATCGTCAAGCATTGCCGACATATCATCGTATTCAAGTACATTTACATCGGGAATAGCGTAAACTTGCTCGGCGTTTTCAAAAGTTGCATAAGCGCTTGCGCCCGCAAGTTCAGAAACGGACTTTGCAGATGCAAATTTGCCATTCTTATTAACAAGTGTTACAACATTGTTATAATAAAAAGGGAGAGTAAAATCAACCTTTTCGGCATTTTCTGCATTATTGGCAAGGCCGCTCATTACTGCATCAACTGTGCCGTTTTCAAGCGCATCAATAAAATCTTCGCTGTCAAGTTTTACAATTTCAAGTGTATATCCGAGTTTCGTTGCCATGCGGTTTGCGATAATTACATCATAACCGTATGCATAGAGTTCGGAACCGTTAATCTTTACAAGTTTCGAATTATCGTCAGCCTCTTGTTCCCATGAAAAAGGAAGATTGTCACATGTGACACCAACCTTGAGCACTCCTGCTTCCTCGGCAAAAATGCCAAACGAAAGCGAAAGCACCATCACAAGCACAAGAAGTGTGACAGAGAGTTTCTTAAACAAAAATTTCAACTCCTAACATTACAAAGTGACGGAGTTTCCTCCGTCACTTATGTAGTTTTTAATTACTCGGAAAGAGGCTGAACGGAAATCGCCGCGTTCATGAGCTCGTCGTAGTCACTTGCGGTCATTTCTGCAAGAACTGCGTTGATAGCATCGAGCATTTCGGTGTTACCCTTCTGAACGGAGATACCGATATTGATGTCCTCGTCGGATACTACATAATCACCGTCGGTGCCGTAGAAGTCAAGCATTGTGAAGTTGGGGTATGCGCTAACTGCCGCAGTACCGGTAGGACGGTCGGTAACAACTACATCGCAAGTACCTGCATTGAGTGCAACGAGCATTGCAGGAGCGGTTTCCTGTGCGGGGAGCATATTAACTTCGGGAATCTGGCCAAGGCAATTGTCATACCAGATGGTACCAAGCTGAGATGTACCGGTTGCACCCTTGAGGTCTGCAACACTCTTTGCAGAAGCGTATGCGCTGTCGTTCTTTACGAGAGTAACGATGGTTGCATAGTAGTAAGGAGTGGAGAAGTCAACCTGCTCAAGGCGGTCTGCGGTGATGGACTGACCTGCAATAACAGCGTCAACAGTACCTGCCTGAAGCGCGGGAATAAGGGAGTCCCAGTCGAGCTTAACGATTTCGAGATCCCAGTTGTTAGCTTCAGCAATCTTCTTTGCGATGATTACATCATAGCCGTAAGCAAACATGTTGGTGTCTGCAATTGCAACCGCGCCGTTAGCGTCGGTATCCTGTGCCCAGTTGTAGGGAGCGTAAGCACATTCCATTGCTACACGGAATGTCTTCTTTTCTACGGGGGTGTTATCTGCTGCATTGTCTACAGTAGCATCGGTGGTCTGTGCGGGAGTGCCACATGCGCAAAGTGCGAAAAGCATGAGTGCGCAAAGTGCAAGTGCCAAAATCTTTTTCATTGTAATTTTCTCCTTTAAAATATATATTTTTATTTTGCAATAAAAAAGCCATGTCATTTTCACAAAAGCAAAAAGTGACATGGTAACAACATATACCACCGACAGCTCTCCACTTTCGTGACAGTCCGTATCATATTATGATACGCCCCAGCAAATCTTGACCTTTCGGCAGCCAAAACGCTTCGGCATTTTTCCCTTTCGCGCACAGATGCCGTATCTGAATGTGCGGTACTCTTAAAAAATGCACCTCTATCTTTGTGATGACATTAGATTAGCACAATAAAGTAATTTTGTCAATAGAAAATTAAAAAACAAGGGGCAAATGCCCCTTGTTTTTTACTTATTATAATATTCACGGATTTTTGCATTTGCATTGTCGATAAGTTCATCAAGTTTTTTTGGGGTGAGTTCGTTACCGAGATGCGTTATTCTCTGACGAAGAACATAGCCATTTTTCGAGCGCATTGCATCAAAATTGAGTCCCTCGCCGTTTTCGTTTTCAATATCGGGATAAACCGCGCTTACAAGTTCATCAACAATCGCTTTGGGCAAGCGCTTATCAAGGAACAACTCCTCAAAAACGGTATTCTTTGTAATAACGGGGACAAACTTTTTGTCATCATCAACCGAAACCGTGGTAGATACACGGATATCTCTGCTTGATGCCGCGGCGCTGATTTCATAGTCGCCACCAATTACACGGAAATCGTTAACCTTTTCATCGTAAACCGAAAATGCGCGGTCACAAAGTTCAAATGTGATTTCTTGTTCCTCGCCGGGAGCAAGTTCAACCTTATCAAAACCAACAAGCCAACGAACCGCTCTTGCAAATCCAAACGAAGTTTCGCCTATATAGGTGGAAGTAATAGGATGTGGGCACGCGGATGCATAAAGCTGTACAACCTCTTTACCAATAACATCGCCAACATTTTTAACCTTTACTTTTACCTTATTGCCATCGGCTACGATAGAAGTATATTCGAATTTTGTGTATGAAAGCCCGTGGCCAAACGGGAACAGCACATCCATCTTTCGCTTATCGTACCAACGGTAGCCAACATAGATATCCTCGCCGTAAAAACAGTTGTCACCGTCACCGGGGAAATTGAGATATGCGGGATTGTCCTCAAAACGAAGGGGATGGGTTTCGGCAAGTTTGCCTGACGGGTTAACCTTGCCAAAGAGAATTCGTGCAACTGCACCGCCAAGTGCCTGACCGCCGAGATATGCATGCAAAACAGCGGGTACGCTGTCAACCCAAGGAAGTTCGTTAGGGCTGCCCGCCATAAGCACTACAGCAACATCTTTGCAAGCGGCGCTTACCGCCTCGATAAGTCTATTGTGTGCGGGAGGCATGCGCATGTGTCTGCGGTCGCGTCCCTCTGTTTCATAAGAATCGGGCATGCCGGCAAAAATAACCGCTCTGCCGCATTTCTTCGCCGCCGCTACCGCCTCTTCAATAAGTTCGTCAGTTGTTTCGTGTTTTGTGTCATAGCCAGCCGCAAATGTGATTTCTGCACCGTTTTCGGTTGTAATAAACTCTGTAATATCATCAACAAAGAGCGGTTCTACATGGCTTGAGCCACCGCCCTGAAAACGGGGTTTCTTTGCAAACATACCGATAACAGCAAGGGGTTTGCCACTCTCAAACGGAAGAACATTACCCTCGTTTTTGAGAAGCACCATGCACTCCTCTGCCGCTTTTGCCGCGGCCTTGTGGTGATCTTCTGGCGAAAATGTACCCTTTGTATCTGCAGGGAGATGGCGGAAGATAACACGGAGCACATTTGCAACAGAGTTATCAATTTCCTCCACGGTAATTTCGCCGTTTTTGTACGCTTCAAGCACTTCTGCCGTTCTCACACCGTCTTTTGCCGGTGCCATTTCAACATCTGTTCCCGCCTTATATGCCGCAACACGGGTGCTTATAGCATTCCAGTCGCTCATTACATAGCCGTCAAAACCCCATTTTCCGCGGAGTAAATCGGTAATGATTTCGCCATCCTCGCCCGCGTACTTACCGTTTACACGGTTGTATGAGTGCATTACCGTTTGAACATTTGCCTCTTTTACGGCCATTTCAAACGAAGGAAGATAAATTTCATGAAGCGCGCGCTTTGAAACGATGGCGTTTGTGGAAAAGCGTCTTGTTTCCTGATTGTTTACAAAGAAATGCTTTGCACATGCGGCAACGCCCTCTCCCTGCAAACCTTTGATAAATCCGCTTGCCATTTTACCCGAAAGATACGGGTCCTCGGAATAATACTCAAAGTTTCTGCCGCATGTGGGTGAGCGTTTGATGTTCATACCCGGTCCAAGCAAAATTGACACTTGCTCTGCTCTGCACTCTTTGCCGATATTGGCACCGACACGCGCCGCAAGGCTTGGATCCCACGAGTTTGCCATTGCCGCTGCAGGAGGATAGCATGTAGCCTTTACGGTGTAGAGTTCACCCTTTTCATTTTTGTCGCGCTTACGAAGTCCGTGAGGGCCGTCGCTCATCATAATCATAGGAACAGAAAGTCGCTCACACGAATTTGCATGCCATGCATCAGCACCCGCACAAAATTCAATTTTTTCTTCAACAGTCATCTGCGAAAGTATGTTTTTGATTTTAGTTTCCATGTAAATCTCCTATGCAGTTATCTTTTACGCATCTGATTTTTTGGTATCTACTTGTATTATAGCAAAAACATGCCATAATACAAGAAAATTACCGAAATTTATTGGATATTTTTTGTCTTTCCGAAAAAATTGCCCATTTGGAAAAAAAGTAAGCAACGGACAAAACTCCAAGTGAATACAGAAACGAAAAAGGCTACAGTTAAAACTGTAGCCTTTTTTCAGTTAAATTCAAATGAACCGGCAAGCAAAGTTACGCCGTTTGAGTCCACGCTTAAAAGTCCGCCGTCGCATGTAGCGGTCCTTTTTTCATCCTCGGAAATCCAAAGTGTGCACGGACATTTTACAAGCGAAGTTACAAACGGAACATGCCCCGCCATTATTGCAAGATCGCCAAGCACGCCGCGCACATCAAGTTTTACAACTTCGCCCGAAAACTTGTGTCCGTCGGGTGAAGAAACCGTCAGTTTAAAACTTTTCATCCCTGTACCTTCTTTGCCTTTTCAACAGCCTCGTCAATAGTACCTACATAAAGGAACGCCGACTCGGGAAGGTCATCATGCTTGCCCTCGATAATTTCTTTAAATCCGCGAACGGTTTCGCTTATGGGCACATACTTGCCCGCAAAGCCCGTAAACTTTTCGGATACATCGAAAGGCTGGGAAAGGAAACGCTGAATCTTTCTTGCACGCTGTACAAGCAGCTTATCTTCATCTGAAAGTTCGTCCATACCCATGATTGCAATGATATCCATGAGTTCATTGTATCTTTGCAAAATACGCTGAACCTCTTTTGCAACCTCGTAATGTTCCTTGCCGACAACATCAGGAGAAAGAATACGGCTTGATGACTCAAGCGGGTCAACTGCGGGATAAATACCCTGAGATGCAATATTTCTTGCAAGAACCGTAGTTGCGTCAAGATGTGCAAATGTGGTTGCGGGCGCAGGGTCGGTAAGGTCATCGGCGGGCACATAAACCGCCTGAATGGATGTAATCGAACCCTTTTTGGTCGAGGTAATTCTCTCTTGGAGTGCACCCATTTCGGTTGCAAGTGTGGGCTGATAGCCAACCGCCGAGGGCATACGGCCAAGAAGTGCAGAAACCTCACTACCCGCCTGAGTAAAGCGGAAAATATTATCAATAAACAAGAGCACATCCTGACCTTCTTTATCGCGGAAATATTCCGCCATGGTAAGGCCGGAAAGTGCAACGCGCATACGCGCTCCGGGCGGCTCGTTCATCTGACCGTACACAAGCGCGGTCTTTTTCAAAACGCCCGAATCCTTCATTTCGTTATAGAGGTCATTACCCTCTCTTGTGCGTTCTCCAACACCGGTAAATACCGAGATACCACCGTGCTGTTTTGCAATATTGTTGATAAGTTCCATGATAAGAACTGTTTTACCAACGCCGGCACCGCCGAAAAGACCGATTTTACCGCCTTTGGAATAGGGGCAGATAAGGTCGATAACCTTGATACCGGTTTCAAAAATCTCCGCACTTGTAGCAAGTTCATCATAACTCGGTGCGCTACGGTGAATGTTCCAGCGTTCTTTGGTTTCGGGCGTGGGAATATTATCAACAGCATCTCCAAGTACATTGAAAATTCTGCCGAGAGTTTCTTCGCCCACGGGTACGCTGATAGGAGCGCCGGTATCAGTGACATCCGCCCCTCTTTGCAAACCGTCGGTAGAAGCCATTGCAATACATCTTGCGACATTATCGCCAATGTGCTGTGCAACCTCAACGGTCAAAACTGTATCCCCTTTGGGAATGGTAAGGGCATTGTGAATAGCGGGAAGTTCGCCCTCATTAAAGCGAACGTCAACTACCGGACCCATTACCTGTGTTACTTTTCCTATATTCATCACGTTCTCCTATATCAATTGCCGCTACCGGCAACGATCTCTGTGATTTCCTGAGTGATTGCGCCCTGTCTTGCGCGGTTATATTCAAGTTGGAGGTCGCTTATCATCTGACGCGCGTTTTTACCCGCGCTGTCCATTGCCATTCGTCTTGCACTGACCTCGCTTGCAAAGCTTTCGCGCGCAAGCACGGTGATAATGCCCGCAACATATTCTCTTACCACATTGTTAAGCACGGTCAAACTGTCCGGCTCAAACAAAGTAGAAGCATTTCCCTCTTTTGCGGTGACATCAAGTGGCAAAATCCATTTGATAAACGCCTCTTGTGACATTACCGAATTGTACCTTGTGGCAATAATGCCGAGTTTATCAAACTCGCCGTTTGCAAAATCATTGCAAAGTGTATCTGCAAGTGCGGCCGCATCCGAAAATGAAAAATGCTCGGATGAAACAATCGCTTTGCCAAATCTCTCGCATGCGCGTTTGCCAATCGGAATAAACTCTGCACCGCTATACTCTTTTGCAAGGCGGAATACATTTGCATTATATCCGCCCGCAAGCCCGCGGTCACCCGCAATAACGATTATACGCATGCGCTCACCGTCACGCTTTTGCATGTACGGGCTCTTTGCACATTCGCGGCTTGATGCAAGCGCGCCGAGCGCGTTTTCAAGCGATGTGCCATACTCGCGCCCTTTGAACATTGCATCATTTGCGCGGCGGATTTTGGATGCCGCCACAAGTTCCATTGCTTTTGTAAGCTGCAAGGTGGATGTAACACTCTTTATGCGCACACGAAGTGCTTTTGTGTTTCCTGCCATACCGCTTTACACCTGCATTTCCTTTAAAATCGCCTTGAGTTTTGCAACATCCTCGTCATCAAACGAGCCGCTCTCCACGCGGGCAAGCCACTCGCCATGCTGATTTTCAAGTTTTGCAAAAAGTCTTGCCTCAAACTCGTGAACATCCTTAACGGCAACGCTGTCAAGATAGTGGTTAACAACCGCATAAACAATCGCAACCTGACATCCAACGCGCACGGGTGTATTTTTGCCCTGCTTGAGCACCTCTACAATGCGGTCACCAAGCGCAAGACGCGACTTGGTATCAGCATCAAGGTCACTACCAAACTGTGCAAATGTCTGAAGTTCTCTGTACTGGGAATAAAGAAGTTTGAGTTCGCCCGAAACCTTTTTCATGCCCTTGAGCTGTGCGCTACCACCAACACGGCTTACAGAAATACCGGGGTTGATTGCGGGCATAATTCCCGAGTGGAAAAGTTCGGTTTCAAGGAATATCTGACCGTCGGTAATTGAAATTACATTTGTAGGGATGTACGCCGAAACATCACCCGCCTGAGTTTCGATAATCGGAAGCGCTGTAATTGAACCGCCGCCGTATTCCTTTGCTACACATGCCGCACGCTCAAGCAAACGGGAGTGGAGATAGAATACATCACCCGGATATGCCTCACGGCCCGGAGGACGGCGAATAAGCAAGGAGAGTGCACGGTATGCAACCGCGTGCTTTGAAAGGTCATCATAAATAA
>JAZQWE010000148.1:0-2120 GCA_045632225.1 Eubacteriales bacterium
ACATGGCAAGGAATCCGTTTGCATTGATACTTACCGAGTTCTTGATTCGTGCCGTGATAAAGATTGCTTTGAAAATGTGAAGGTATATTTAACGGAACTTGGTCAAGAAATTATTAACCGCACTGACACCGTCAGAGCAAAGTGCGCACATATTGTCCGTACCTGCATTTCAGTCGATCCCGTTCAATTCAACCGCGGATTTTACCAAGTTACAATTCGTTTTTATGTTAAACTTACATTTGAAGCATGCATTAACATGAGTCGCGCTCATGAATTTGACGGAATTGCAATTGTTGAAAAGAAAGCCGTGCTTTACGGTAGTGAGGGATGTGTAAGTATTTACCGTAGCGGAATTAGTGACGATTTTTGCTGTAATGATGAAAATGCGGCAAGTTATTACACAAATATGCCAATTGCAACTGTTGAAGTTGCGGCACCGGTTGTGCTTGGCGCAAGGGTGTGTGAAACATCTCGCATAAACTTTACACCTTGTTGTGTATGTGCATGTGATTGTATCCCCGAAAATGTTCGCGCATGCGTTGGCGGCAGTATTTGCGATGACGGTGACAACAATCTCTTTGTTTCACTTGGATTTTTCTCGATTATTCGCATCGAGCGTCCTGCGCAATATCTCGTAAATGTTGCAGAATACTCAATTCCAGACAAGGAATGCGTATGCGGTGAGGATGATGATCCTTGCAGCATTTTCCGCAATATGGCGTTCCCGGTAAACGAATTTTATCCGCCATCACTTTCAAATTGCCACGGAGATTTTGGCTGTACAAAAAAGAAGTAATTCAATACAAAAAGGCTCTGCCAATTGGCAGAGCCTTAACTTTTTATCTGTTTTGTCGCAAAATCTCGTATGCTATTACTGTCGATGCAGAGGCGGCTGAAAGGGAAGCGTTAAACTCGCGTCCGTAATCAATGCGTACTATTTCATCGGCTTTTTCAAGAACCGCGGCTCTTATGCCGCGCTTTTCTCCACCTACAATCAAAAATATAGGCTTTTTTAGGTCGGCATCGTAAATGCTGACAGAATTTGGCTTATCAGCGCAAACAACTTTATAATTGAGTTTTTTAAAGTAGTCCACGGCATCAGATGGGTCTGAAATATATAGATTAAGCATTTCGGAGGCACCTGCCGAAGCGCGTGCAACAACTCCGGCCGCGGTAAGCCAGTTTCTTGGAGTTAAGATAATGCCATCGGCTCCAGATGCGTAAATTGAGCGCAGGGAATATCCGAAATTATAGGGGTCTTCAATACCGTCAAGCATAACAAAGAAGCCGTTTTGCGGAATTTTATCATTTTTTATGTCGGTGAGATAGGGAATAGTGCGTGACGAACATCTTGCGAGTATTCCGCCGTGCGAGTTGCCGATGGCAAGGTTGTTAATTTCATCAGATGATAATTTAGTCAATTTAAATCCATATTGTGTGGAAATTTTTGACAGATAATTAAGTTCTTTGAAGCGTGCATCTGCGCGTGCTTCATCATACAAAATCTCGACAATCTTTCGGTCGCTTGTACCGTTGTCAAGCGATTTTAAAACAGCACGGATAGAAGTCATGCCTTCAAATAAATCGGATTCTATAAATTTATTAAATTCTTTTTCCAAAGCCAAGCACCTCGGTGTTTTTTATTTATTATAGCATAATATTTTTAAAAAAGCATTATCATTTGGGAAATTTCATATAGTTTATTAAATAATTACGAAAGCGGTAATCTATATGGAATTTCTTTCATCAAAGGAACGGTGTGAAATACTTGGTGAGTATATTGTTAATAGCGGCGCAACTGTAAGAGAAACAGCAAAAAAATTTTCGGTAAGTAAAAGTACAGTACATAAGGATGTTACAGAACGACTGTATACGGAAAATCGGCAATTATATAAGAAGGTAAAAGTTATTCTTGATAAAAATAAGGCTGAAAGACATCTTAGAGGTGGAGAGGCAACTAAACAAAAATATCTCTTAAAGCATAATAATATTGACTAATTGGAAATTTTGTTATACAATTGGTCAGAGGGAAATTGAATGGCAATTATACAAAATGCTTGTTTTTGTATGACTGCGCGCGAACAGATATGAGGACTTTACGGGAACGAAAAGTCCTCTTT
>JAZQWE010000149.1:0-1024 GCA_045632225.1 Eubacteriales bacterium
ATCCCGAAATTTTGATTTTGGATGACAGCGCAAGCGCGCTTGACTACGCGACCGATGCGCGTCTGCGCACCGCGATAAAGAACCGCGAAAACCCGCCAACCACATTCATTGTGTCACAGCGAAGTGCCTCGGTAATGCACGCTGACAAGATAATCGTGCTTGACGACGGCAAAGCAGTTGGCATTGGCACTCACGAAGAGTTGCTTGTTAGTTGTGATGTGTACAAAGAAATCTACAACTCGCAATTCAAAGGAGGTAAGCAGTAATGAAAAACACATTTAATCGCGTACTCTCCTACATCAAAAAAAGCATCAGTCTGCTTATTTTAACGCTTGTTTTGGCATTTGCAATCGTTGCACTTTCGCTGTATCTGCCGATTTTAATCGGCGATGCAATCGACCTTTGTATTGACGGCGGCGTTACCCTTGATGCGGTTGTAAACATCCTTATAAAGGCGGCTGTAACCGTGGCACTCACAGCGCTTCTCCAATGGATAATGAGCATTGTAAACAATAGTATCACTTATCGCATTGTACGCGACATCCGCCGCGATGCAATCCGCAAAATTCAGCGTTTGCCCCTATCGTACATCGACTCCCACCAAACGGGCGAAACTGTTAACCGCGTTATCTCCGATGTTGACACATTCTCCGACGGTCTTTTGATGGGATTTACCCAGTTTTTCACGGGAATTATCACAATCATCGGCACACTTGCCGTTTTGTTTGTGATTGACTGGAGAATTGCACTTTTTGTAGCGGCGCTCACCCCGCTTTCGCTCTTTGTTGCAAAATTTATCGCAGAACACACCCATGACTTTTTCCTTGCTCAAAGCAAAGCCAAGGCAGAGCAAACCGCTTTTGTAAACGAAACCGTCACCGAGCAAAAGATTTCAATTGCCTTTTCACACGGCGAAGAAAATATCCAAAAATTTGATGACATCAACGACCGCCTTACAAAAGCGGCTCTGAAAGCAACATTTTATTCGTCGCTCACAAACCCCTCAACGCGCGTTGTAAACAAC
>JAZQWE010000150.1:0-2600 GCA_045632225.1 Eubacteriales bacterium
AAAATATGAAGTAAGTTGGCGGCAACGCATTGAAAACATGCCACTTATTCTTACGCCGCTAAGCCCTATTGCAAATGCATTTACATGCATTGCGATATTGTCGGAAAAGAATTTTTCGATTCTTGATGAAGGTACCGAAAAATCACTTTTTCCGCTACGAACAACGCCGTGTTCAAGTAAACTTGCAATAAGTTCTCCGTCAAGTCGCGAAACTGACTCAATTTGCTCATTTATTGCATTTGTGCCGCAAAGAATTGCGACTGTTTTGTCATCAAAATAGTCAAGCAGACATTCTTTTTGGGGATAAATTAAATTTATATATTTATCGGTGAAATTTAAAGGTTGACCGCCGTCAATTGATGCGAGCTCCTTTTCGAGTTCCATTTTACTGTCGGGCATTTCTGCTTTTGAAAGGCAAGCCGATATTTCTTTTCTTAAAACATGGAGTTCCTTTTCTCCACAAAGAGCCTCTCTCACGGGTAAAATTTCAAGTTCATCGCAGTTTTCAATCACTCGTTGTGTCATTGGATCGAAAATGCAAATTCTGTCAATTTCGTTGTCGAAAAACTCGATTCTGTACGGTTTGCCATCCTCGGTATTTTCTTTGGGCGGAAATACATCGATAATACCGCCGCGTGCAGAAAATTGGCCAACATAATCAACGCTTTCGACACGGGTGTACCCCATTGCTACAAGGCGTGAAATCATGTCCTTGGGCTCGTCGATATCCCCGATTCCGAAATAATAACGGTTGGCATCGAGGACTTCTTTGGGCATTGTATATCCCATTGCCGCCGCAGGTGTTGTAACAATTGCCTGCGGATTACTGAAAAGCAATTTAGACAAGACCAAAAGCCTCTCATGTTCGTTCTCATGGGAGGCTGTAATGTTATAAATATTTAATTCGCGCCGCAAAAAACGGTAGGCATCTATGCCTTGCACGCGCAAATATTCGGTTAATTTTATTGCGGATTTGTCGTCCTTTACAAAAATGACAGGACATGACTTGTTCTGCGCAGAAAAATCTTTGCAAAACTCTGCTAAAAAAGCTTTTTCTACAACAGGGGGCATTCCGCTGACAATCATTGGTAGCGGATTTTGCCGCATTTGAGTTGATACACAACTTAAGATACCCGAATATTCTTTGTCAAGACATAAAGAGCGTGGACAGTTGTTCATTTTTTACCTTTACTGTAATGACTCATAGCATCATCGATTTTATCATTTAAAATTAGTTCAACTGAATTATAAATGTTTTCGAATGTCGAATACAAGGTTTTCTTTTCCGCTTCGCTAAATTGACTTAAAACAAAATCTTTCATATCGTAATCGGGCGACGGCTTTTTGCCAACACCGACTTTTATGCGCGGAAAAGCATCTGATGAAAGGTGATAAATGATGTTTTTAACACCGTTTTGTCCACCGTCACTTCCCTTTCGTCTGATGCGAAGGATACCGACATCGAAGTTAACATCATCACATATTATAAGTATGTTTTCCGGAGGAATTTTGTAAAAATCCGCCGCTTCGCGAACTGCTTCACCGGAAAGGTTCATAAATGTCTGCGGTTTCATAAACAAAGTTCTCTTTCCCGAAACGACACATTCGCCGCAAAGAGATTTGAATTTTACTTTATCCAATTTAATTCCGAGTTTCTGTGCAATGAAATCTACCGAAAGAAAACCCGCGTTGTGTCTTGTAAATGCATATTTGTCACCGGGGTTTCCAAGTCCGACAACCAAATGTGTTATCTTTCCCGTTGGGGTTGGAGATTTGCTTCCGATTTTATCAAAAAGTTCAAAAATATTACTCATTTTTTCTCCTAAAGCCTATATTTACGGCTATTATTTTACACCACAAAATAAAATTTTGCAACCGTTTTTGAAAAAACATAAAAAGAGGTGTAAAAATGTTTGAAAACTTTATACTTTTTTTGTTATTTTTTTATCGAAAAACTATGGATATTTATATTTAATTATGGTATACTAATTGTCGCGGTTTATGTTTATTTTAGTAATATACATAGGTATGCCGTGTATAATTTTGTTTATTCGCAAAGAATAATATATTTATTTGGAGGTTCAAACATTATGAGCAAAAAGTATGTATACCTTTTCTCTGAAGGTAACGCAAGCATGCGTGAACTCCTTGGTGGCAAGGGCGCAAACCTTGCTGAGATGACCCACATTGGTCTCCCCGTTCCCCAGGGCTTCACTATTTCCACTGAAGCTTGTACTCAGTACTATGAGGATGGCAGACAGATCAATGACGAGATCATGGCTCAGATTATGGAAAGCATCACCAAGATGGAAGAAGTTGTTGGCAAGAAGTTCGGCGATAAGGAAAATCCCCTTCTCGTCTCCGTTCGTTCCGGCGCTCGTGCTTCCATGCCCGGTATGATGGACACTATCCTCAACCTCGGTCTTAACGAAGAAGTTGTTGAAGTTATGGCAAAGAAGTCCGGCAATCCCCGTTGGGCTTATGACTGCTACAGAAGATTTATTCAGATGTACTCTGATGTAGTTATGGAAGTTGGTAAGAAGTACTTCGAAGAACTCATCGATGAGATGAAGGAAGCTAAGGGTGTTACCCTTCAGGTT
>JAZQWE010000151.1:0-5458 GCA_045632225.1 Eubacteriales bacterium
TAAAAAGACCTATTGGCGGCGGCTGGGGTTTCGGTGGCGATAATTCGACTCCCATCGAAGCTTGTGCCCTCGCTTTTTTTGGTGCAAAAACAAGCAAGCGCGACCCTTCGAGGGTTATGCGCATAGGGTAAGCAAACATGTTAATTAATTTAGACGCGGCGAATATCGTAGGTCTTCCGGTAAAGGAAATCGGCAGATTAAACAAACTTATCGAAATTTATCAGCTTCATATATCGGCGAATGAGGAAAAAGATACATATTATGAGGGCAATATATCCCTTAATTCCGTAAATCTCGGAATCGCACTTCCTGAAGGTTTGAAAAAGCTTGAAATTGGCTGTGCTTGGGGTGCTAAAGCAGTCGATGTGCTCGCGGCTCGGTCAATGTTTGATGGATTTGTTGGAACTAACGGTGAGGAAGTTGTTGACCTCGACGAAATCGTTATTGCAAATAACCTTGTACCGGAATATATGAAAGCCGCAAGAGACGAGCTGAAATATGGCTGCACATTCGCGACTCTTTCCGAAGATGAAGAACTCGGTTGCAAAATCAGATTTCACAGTCCTAACACTGCGGCGGCTCTTTGGAGCGGTACAAAAGGCCGTATTGAATGCGGTTTCGCTGTTATATCAACAGTGCCGGACGAAGCAGACAATACAGTCTTTGTTCCGGACAGAATAAACTACTATACCGACACCGCAACTTATGTTTTATGGCGATGGGATGGTTTATGGTATTGTACAGCATTCCCTCACAAGATGGGCAGACCTCTTATGGAAGCACTCATTTGGAATGCAACCTCAAACAAACCCTTCGGTAGATCCAGGATAAAAGAGCCTATCAGAAGATTGATTGATGGTTATGTTCGGACCGTAGCAAACGCAGCCATTGCGCTTGAATTTTCGACAGCTCCGCAGAAGTACATGGTCGGACTTAATGATGAACAGTTTGACGCAGTAATGCAGAGCAAATTTAAGACATATACCGGATCCATTATTGCCGCGACAACCAATTATGAGACCGGAGAAAAACCGGCAATCGGTCAGTTACCGCAAGGAACGTTAGGACCGCACATTGAAATGATTCGCATGTTAGCAACTCAGTTTAGCGCGGCAACGGGGCTTACTGTTACTGATACCGGAGTTGTTTCCGAAGCAAACCCGACCAGCGCGGACGCGGTACTTGCACAGACGCAGACCCTTGTTGCAATGGCTGAGCAGATGAACGCCGGAAATGGTGCTTCACTTCGGACTATTGCTCTTATGGCTTTGGCAATCATTAAGAAAACCAATCTTGACGGTCTCGATGAATCTGAAAAAGAAATCGTCGCACATTTTAAAAACCCGGCAATGCCTTCGATAGCGTCGACAGCTGATGCGGCAATTAAGATTGCAAGTTCTCGCGAAGGTTTTTCAAATACCGAAGTATTCCTCGAGATGATCGGTTTTGACAAGGCAGACATTCGCAGAATTAAGGCTCAGGAACGTATAAACGCTGGCTTGCAAGTTGTATCGGAGCTTGAAGAGTAATGAATGTATCTCGTAGTGAATGGCGCAATTATACGCGAAAACTTGAACAAGTGAATAAAAAAGCGTCAGATCTACTCGTGAAATACATTGAAAAGTACGGAATTGAAGATCGAAACGCACTTATACATTACGCTTATGATATTGTTCGGAAGTACGGAAACGCTTCTGCTTCACTTAATGCTCTGATGTATGACACAATCGCGGATCTCGAACGAGTAAACTTGCTTCCTGCGGAGCTTGCGCCTCTTCCCGGTTATGGTGATGTAGCAAAGGCTGTGAACGGAACACTTAAAACTTCCGTAAATCCTAACGAGATCTCCGGAGCTGTCAGCCGTTTGGTTAAGTTAAATGGCGAAGATACAATGCTTCGGAATGCTCTTCGTGACGGTGCTGAATTTGCATGGATTTCCGAAGGCGGCGAGACATGCGCATTCTGTATTGCTTTGGCTTCGCGAGGATGGCAAGAGATAAGCAAGAAGGCATTGAAAGATGGACACGCCGAACATGTACACTCAAATTGTGAATGTACATACATGGTCCGGCATTCAAGCACACTCAATGTCAAAGGGTATGACCCGGACAAATATAAAAAAATGTATGATTCTGCGGAAGGCAATACTTCGGAACAAAAGTTAAATTCCATGAGACGCGAGTTTTACGCGGAAAATAAAGAGGATATAAACGAACAAAAACGAATAGCTTACGGGAAAAGGGTTGAGGAATTAAATTCTTCAGCAGCCGAAGAAACCGTGATTAATTGAGCACTCGAAAGGGTGCTTTTTTAATACAAAAATATGGCAACTCGTGCCAATAAAACGAGGTTCACTCGAAGGAGGTATAAACATGGGAACTGATAACCAAAACAGTCAGGAAGGCACATTTAACGAGGCAGAAAAGACCTTTACTCAGTCAGAAGTCGACACAATCGTTAAGGAACGATTAAGAAGAGACCGCGAAAAATACGCAGACTATGACGCTTTGAAGGAAAAGGCGGCAAAGTTTGATGAATACGAGGCGGCCAACAAAACGGAGCTCGAGAAAATGACTGAAAAGGCAAAAAACCTGCAAGCAGAACTTGACGGAATTAAAAAAGCTTCTGCTCTTCGCGAAATGCGCGAAAGAATTGCAACTGATAACAATGTACCCATTGAATTTTTAACCGGTACGACAGAGGAAGAATGCACTGCTCAGGCGGACAAGGTAAAAGAAATGTTTTCCGTGAGCGGTATTCCCGTAAGAGTTACGGACGGCGGCGAGGTATTAAGCACCGGAGCCCCGAACTCAGGCGCACTGTTTGAAAAATGGGCCAAAGACAAATTATAAGGAGTTTAAAACTATGGCAACTGGACAGGCAACCAATAGAACAAACGTAGATCTTCCCGTTGAGCTTTCAAGGGAAATTCTTCAGAAGGCAAGAGAGTCTTCAGCAATCATGCAGCTTGCAAGAGAGATCGCACTTCCCGGACGCGGAGTAGCAATCAATGTTATCACTTCCGATCCCGAGGCTTCTTGGGTAGGTGAGACTTCTGCAAAGCCCGTAGCAAATCCCGGACTTGCAACAAAGGTTATGAGAGCATACAAACTCGCTGTTATCGTTCCTTTTTCGAACGAGTTCAGACGCGACCTCAGCGCTCTTTATTCCGCACTTGTTGAGAGACTTCCTGGCGCACTTGCTAAGAAGTTTGATTCAACCGTATTCGGCAACGGCGACAAGCCCGGCGATGATTTCGATAACTTCGCATCTATCACCGCTCAGAGCCTTGCTTCTGATGTATATCAGGGACTCGTTGCAGCTGATACCGATGTAGCTCTTCACGGTGGAATTATCAACGGTTACGCTATCAGCCCTCAGATGAGAGGAATCCTTCTTGGCGCAACTGATACCACAAAGAGACCTCTTTTCAACAACAATACCGGAGACGGCGCTGTTCCTTATATTCTCGGAGCTCCCACAAGAGTAGCAAAGGGGGCATTCAAGAGCGGAAATCCTTCCGTTGTTGGTGTTGCTGGTGATTGGTCTCAGGCTATGTGGGGAAGCGTTGAAGGCGTAAAGATTGACTTCTCGAGCGATGCAACTCTTGATATCGATGCAGAGCACAAGATCAACCTCTTCCAGCAGAACATGTTTGCTGTTCGTGCAGAAATCGAGGTAGGCTTCCGTGCGGATACTTCTGTATTTAACGCATTTACAGCAACCGGAGTTCCTTCTATCTGATGATCGAGTTTTATAACGTTCTCGGCGGCGTGATGTATGTCGACGAATCGAAGGCGGCAGAATATGACGCTTTAGGTTATAAGCGCGTCGAGAGTAATACTAAACCCGAAGAGAAGACCGCTGAACCGGTAAAGGTCACAGCGAAGATAGAAGCAACCAATACAAAAACAAAGGTAACGCGCAAAAAGAAGTGAGGTATTGACATGGCGGTATACGCAACAATCGAAGATATTAAAGGAAGAATGACGCGGACTCTTTCAGCAACGGAAGAGACTGTCGCAGGAAATCTGCTCGACGATGCCGCTATACTCATTGACTCATTTAATTCAGAGGCATCTTCTGATAGCAAAAAACTTGTATCTTGCCGGATGGTTATCAGAGCTCTTGGCGATGGCTCCGATGGGGTCCCCGTTGGAGCAACGCAGGGCTCGATGTCAGCACTTGGGTATTCTCAGAGCTGGACTATGGCAAGCAATGCAAGCGTCGGACAATTATATCTTGACAAAACCGACAAGCGTATTTTAGGCGGCGTTTCACAGATCGGAAGTTATTCGCCGGTGGAGGAACTTGTGAATGAAAGGGATTGAAATAACTTTAATTGGCAAAACTCTTGACGGAAAGGATAGCTTTAACCAGCCGGTATATAAAGATACGCAGATCACGGTTTCTGATGTCCTTGTCGGGGAACCTTCCTCGACTGACATCGAAAACAATTTGACCATATATGGCAAACGAACGGCATATACGCTCGCAATACCTAAAGGAGATACAAACACATGGGAGGGCGCAGAAGTCGTTCTCCCTTTACCTTTTAATGGGACATATAAGGTCATTGGAAAACCAACCGCCGGAATAGAAGCAAACATTCCTTTGCGGTGGAATAAGAAGGTGCATCTTGAACAAATCGAAGGGTAAATTCGAACTGAATAAAGAGACCGTTAAGAAAATGCTGAAGTCCGAAGAAGTAATGAACATAGCAAAAAATGAAGCAGAAAAGCTCGGCGAAATCACAGAGGAATTTGTCGGAACTCAACGAGTTTGGGTAAAAGGTGAAGAAAATTGATTGAAACAACTATTCTTAATTATTTGCAGACGGAACTTAATACGGAAAAGGTATATCTCGAAACTCCTGCGAATGCAGATGATTGTGTAGTGTTTCAGATTGTTGACCGAAGCCGCGAGAATTTGATTGACGCGGTAACGGTTAGGCTTTGGAGCTACGGAAAAACCAAAGAAGAGGCAGCGGTCCTCGACAACCTTGTCAGAAAAGCTATGTATGAGATTACGGACTTAACGGATATTTCATCGTCAACACTTGGCGGTGGCGGAGATACCTTTGACGCTTCACTGAAACTTTATCGTTATCAATGTTATTTTAACATCGTCTATATGGAGGAATAAAATCATGCCCACTACAAACACAGCAACGAATGTGTCAACTGGCAAGCCGAACAAGAGCGGTGCGATCTTCTTTGCTCCTCTTGGAACAACGCTCCCGACTGACGCAGATACAAGCCTTGCCGCTGCGTTTACCCCTCTTGGATATGTTTCTGAGGATGGTCTCACAAACGATAACTCACCCGAGAGCGACCAGGTAAAAGCATGGGGCGGCGACACTGTTCTTAACATGCAGACTGACAGACCGGACAGCTTCGGACTTACTCTTATTGAGGTCCTGAACGTGAATGTCCTTAAAACTGTTTATGGTGATTCG
>JAZQWE010000152.1:0-8974 GCA_045632225.1 Eubacteriales bacterium
ATGGTAATACATATGGACCCGATTGTAACTTCCGACGAAACAGTAAATGCTGTGCGCGTGCGCCTTGCAAGCGAGGTTGCGAAAATCGAAGCACAACTCACCATTCACGATTTGCGAGTGGTTCCGGGCCCGACACATACAAATCTTGTGTTTGACTGTGTTGTCCCCCACGGCTTTAAAATGAGCAATACAGAGCTTCGTGAAAAAATTTCCACAGCGGCCAAAGCTATTGACGAAAATTATATCTGTGTTATAACAATCGAAAGTAGTTACGCCGCGCTTCCAAGAGAATAAAATTTTCCGCCTGCTGGGCAGGGGTGATTTTTTGCAGTAAAAAAGGCATGCCGAAGCATGCCTTTTGTTTATTTATCTGCCAAAGCCCTTGATTACATCGGAAAGGCTGATATTGTTGTTAACAATATTAAATGTTGTGCTCTGGCTGTAGGGACCGCCGTTCATATCAACGGTGGTGCCGGTAAGAGTCCAAGGCTGAATAAATACATAGCGGTTGGTTCTCTTCCAGTCAAGATATGCATGATAAATCATCCAACGGTTGCCTGCCGCGTCGGTGGTGAATGCCGCGTGACCGGGGCCGTAAACATCATGCTGACGCTGGAACACGGGCTCGGATGCCTTTGTCCAAGAGGACTTGAGAAGCGGGTCAGCACCGGGAGTGAGTGTGAGGGTGGAAAGGCAATAATAGTTTGTCCAATAACCGCTCGCAGAGTAGATAATCATGATTTCGCCGTTATCGCCGTAAACCGCGGTTGCACCTTCAACTACCTTGGGGTATGATGCGCCGGTGGATGCATTGTATGCATATCCGCGAGTTTCCCACTTATAGTCGGGAACACAGATTACACTACCCTCACCCTTGATGGTGTAGGGGTTAACAAGTTCTGCAATGTTGAGGGTCTGATGATGGTCTGCAGTTCCTCTGGCAAGTTCACCTGTCCATGTGAGGTATGTCTTGCCGTTTGCACGGAGGAGGGACTGACCGATTGCCCACTGCTGGTCATTATAAACCACCATCTTTGCAGGTACATTTACTTCACCTGTGATGGGTGAGCCGTATTTACCGCATGCATCGTCGGTAAGTGCGCGAACAGTAAACAAACGGTGGTTGGTATTGTCGCCGTCATCACACGCGATGTAGAGCCACCAGCCTGCATATTCTTCGCCAAACTCGTTTGCTTCAATATAATGAAGCTCGGGCGACCATATTTCCGCCGAATACATCTTGTTTGTTTCGTTGATTTCGCCGTCCTTGGGTGCCGTCCAGATAGCAACACCGTTTACAAATGCAAGTCCGTCAAGAGTGGGGGACTTGTAACAATATACAGTTACGCCGGAAACGGTGGTCATGTAATAGTAACCGTCACGGTAAATTACCCACGGGTCAGCACCGCCGCGAAGGGGGTTTTGGAACTCGGATACGGTTGTACCGGTACCGTTTTCAAGGTTTGCAGAGATATTAAGAGTAGAAGTTGCAGAGCCTGCAATGCTTTCAATGGACGAGAAAGATGCACCGCTGAGGTTAAGGGTGTACTTGCCGTTTAAAGCAATGCTGTTATCCTGGCTTTCATCAAGGCGCTTGCCGTTGATTGCACCTCCGGTAACATTGATGGTGATATTGCCGGTGATTTTAGGCTTCTGTGCGGTTTCATTTGAACCTGCACGGCTTACTGCAAATACAGAGCCGTAGAAACAACCGCCGGAAATATTCATGGTGATATTACCGCTGTGCTCGCACATACCGGATGCGGCAGAAAGGTTGCTTTCGTTATCGCGTGCCTTGAAAGTACCGCCGGTGATGTTGATGGTAACATTACCGGAAATCATACCGAAGGGCGCTTTGCCGTTGTGACGGCGGTTACCGCCACGGATATACTTAAAGTCACCGCTTGCAACAGAGATGGTATAATCGTTGGAAATGCTTACATCCTCTACGCTCATGCCCTCAACGGAGTTGCAACCGCCGATAATACCGATATCTCCGGAGGTTACAACATTTTTACCGATGGTAAGGTTGTTACCGTTTGCCGCAATATAAACTGCGCCGGATGCGGCAAGTCCTGTTCTTTCAAAAACGGTATTGCCCGAAAGGTAGAGTGCGCCCGAAAAAGCGAGTCTGCCAAGTGAGAAAAAGTTCTTTCCGTCACTCGAAGTAAATGTAACGGTGCCGTCATGCTTAGGAAGTTTAACAGCATTACCGATGTTGAGATAACTGCAAACTACGATTTTACCGTCATTTTTACCGATAAGTTCGTATGCCTTTTCCACGGTTTTAACCGCAGTCTTGTAGGATGCGCCGTTGTTTGCATCGTTACCGCCCGCCGCAATATAAACGGTCTTTTCAGCGGCAAACGCGCTAACGCAGAGCACCATGCAAAGCGCAAGCATTGCAAGAGTCACAATAATTTTTTTCATATTTTCCTCCGAAAAGCATTTTTTAACAGAATAATTATATCATTTTTTAAATCAATAGTCAATTACTCCGCTAAAAACTTTATCCGTTTTTTAAACTTTACGCTCCAAAAATTCAAACTACTGAAAACGGTGCATAAAGTTTGTAACAAGGCAAATTATATTTTATAAACGCGGTTTTCGTTTCTGTTTGCGCGCTCTTTAGGTTCGCCGTCTTGGTATCCCAAAATAAGATTGCCTATTCCCTCGTACTCACCCTCAATTCCGAGCGAGCGGAGAATTTCTTTGCCCTCTTCGCTTTCAAATGTTTCTTTAGCGCGGTGAATCCAACAACTTGCAAGTCCCATATCGTGAGCGGCAAGCATCATATTACCCATTGTGAGCGAACCGTCATAAATATAGGTCATTCGGCTTTTATCCGCAAGCACAATAAGCACACAGGGCGCACCGTAAAACGGGTCTATATCAGCGCCCATAACATCTGCATTTATTTTTGCAATTTTGTCGCGCATAGCCTTATCTGTAACGGCGATAACAATCGGCGATTGCCAACCGCGGCCGTTTGCGGCATAAAGTCCCGCATTTATAACACGATCGATAAGTTCCTCCGGCGGCATATCTGGCTTGTAACTCTTTATACTACGGCGCGAAAGTATCTTTTCGTAAACGCTCATACTACTTTATACCCCTCTTTTTCAACGGTTTCTTTTAATTTTTCATCCGAAATATCGGCATTAAGTTTAACAACAGCGGTGCCCTCGGTATGGCTTACCACGGCCTCGTCAACCTCATCAAGTGCCTCAAGACACTTTTTAACAGCACCCGAACAATGCGAGCACATCATTCCTTTAATATTCATGTTTTTTTCCATTGTTATTTCCTCACTTATAATAGTTTGATTGTTTTTTTCAGCCTTAAAAAAGTTAAGTCGCAGAGCATTTGTTACAACACAAAAACTTGACACGCTCATCGCCGCCGCGCCAAACATAGGACTCATTTCAAGCGCAAAAAGCGGTATAAAAACGCCCGCAGCAAGCGGTATGCCAATGATGTTGTAAAAGAATGCCCAAAACAGATTTTGTCGAATATTGCGAAGTGTTTTGCGACTGAGTTTTATCGCGTTCAGCGCATCAATAAGCGAAGAATGCATTAAAACAACATCCGCCGCATCTATTGCAACATCCGCGCCCGCGCCAATGGCAATGCCGATATTTGCACTTGTCAGCGCCACAGCATCGTTAATGCCATCACCAACCATTGCAACCTTTCCGTATGCAGAAAGTTCGTTTATCACAGCGGCTTTTTCTTTTGGAAGAACGCCCGCTCGCACCTCATCAACAGAAACTCGCTTGGCAATTGCCGCCGCCGTTTGCTCGTTATCACCCGTCAGCATCACTGTGCGAATTCCGAGTTTTTTAAGTTTTGCAATTGCCGCCGCGCTGTCCTCTTTTACGGTATCGGCAAGGGCAACTGTGCCGATGTATTTATTATCCATGCAAAAAAGAATTGGCGTTTTTCCGTCTTTGGCAAGCGCATTTGCATTTTCTTTTACTTCATCCGAAACGGGGGCACACTCGCTTATGTAGCGAATACTACCGCCAGAGATTTCTTTGCCGAGCACCATGGCTTTAAGTCCCCTGCCTAAAAGCACCTCAAAATTTTCGCTTTCAAAAATTTCTACCGCGTTTTCTTTTGCGTATTCAAGCACCGCGCGGCCAAGCGGGTGCTCACTTTTTTGCTCAAGCGATGCGGCAAGTGACAAAAGCTCGTTTTGTGTAATGCCATGCGGTAAAACATCGGTAACACTTGGTTTGCCACGCGTAATTGTACCCGTTTTGTCAAGTGCAACCACTTTTATCTTTCCTGTTTCCTCAAGAGCGGCCGCATTTTTAAATAAAATTCCGTGCTTTGCACCAACCCCGCTCGCAACCATTATAGCAACGGGTGTTGCAAGCCCGAGCGCGCAAGGACAACTTATTACAAGCACAGAAATCCCCCTTGCAAGGGCATATCCGACCGTTTCTCCCAAAAGCATCCAAGATGCAAATGTCAAAGCGGCAATTGCCATTACCAGCGGCACAAAAATTCCCGAAACTTTGTCAGCCATTTTTGCAATCGGTGCTTTTGTAGCCGCCGCATCGCTGACCATTTTGATAATGGATGAGAATGTTGTATCCTCACCGATACTTGTAGCCTCGCAGGTGAAAAATCCCGATTTGTTGATGGTTGCGGCGTAAACAGATGCGCCGCAGACTTTGTCAACGGGCATGCTCTCGCCCGTGAGTGCCGCCTCGTCAACAGCGCCCGTGCCCGAAAGCACAACCCCGTCGCACGGAATACCCTCGCCGGAGCGCACCACAAAGGTATCGCCCTTTTTAACTTCGCCCACCAAAACCGTTACCTCTTTGCCGTCGCGCACGACAGTTGCGGTTTTGGGCGCAAGGTTTGCTAACGCTTTCAGCGCATCGGTGGTCTTGCCCTTGGCGCGTGCTTCAAGCATTTTGCCAACGGTGATGAGAGTCAAAATCATCGCCGCAGACTCAAAATAAAGATTGTGGAGCGAGGAATGTACCGCATCTGCGCTCAGCCCAATCATCAAAAAAGTAACAGCGGTACTGTACACAAATGCCGCCGCGCTACCAAGTGCAACAAGTGTATCCATATTGGGTGCGCCAAGTAGGAGGCCCTTAAATCCGTTTGTAAAAAACTTTGAATTTATTATCATTACCGCCGCACTCAAAAGCATTTGAGCAAGCGAGACGGTAATGGGGTTATGAATAAAAAAAGAAGGCAGGGGCAATCCCCACATTACATATCCCATTGAAATGTACATGAGCAATGCAAGAAAAACAAGCGATGTCAAAAGTCGGCGCATTATATTTGCACTTTCTTTATCAGAATACTCTTCGCCGCTCTTTTTTGCACTTCCCTTTTTAGCGGCGCCATATCCGGCCGCAACTACAGCCGAAATGATTTCTTCATCACTTGCGCTTCCGCTAACTTCCATTGAATTTGTCAAAAGATTCACCGCACACAAGCTAACGCCCTCAAGTGACGAAACCGCCTTTTCCACCCTTGCCGAGCACGCCGCGCAACTCATTCCCGTTATATCGTACTGAGCCATAAAGCCCTCCTATTCCAGTTAGTTATCGCTTACTGAAATTTTAACGCTTTTTAAATATTTTGTCAAGGTACTCGCTTGACATGTGTGATATAATTAAATTACCGATTTGATTTAGGAGAAGTTTCATGTCCGAACAGTTTTCGCGCACGGAGCGCCTTATCGGCGCTGTAGCTATAGAAAAATTAAAAAATTCGCATGTTGCCGTTTTTGGAATCGGCGGCGTAGGAAGTTACACAGTTGAGGCGCTTGCACGCGCGGGAGTCGGAACGCTGACTCTTGTGGACAGCGACGCCGTTGCAGAAAGTAACATTAACCGCCAGATTATTGCCCTTCACTCAACGGTGGGGCGCGACAAGGTTGATGTTGCGGCAGAGCGAATTGCAGATATAAACCCAAGTTGCACAGTCTATCCTTGCAAAAAATTTGTCTTGCCCGAAAACATGGCTGACTTTGATTTTGACAAATTTGATTACATTGTAGATTGCATTGACACAGTTTCTGCAAAAATTTCACTTGCCGAAATTGCTACAGAAAAAAATATCAAAATAATCGCTTCAATGGGTACGGGCAACAAACTTAACCCGCTTTTGTTTGAGGTATGCGACATTTACAAAACCTCGGTTTGCCCGCTTGCAAGAGTTATGCGAACCGAGCTTAAAAAGCGCGGAGTAAAAAAATTAAAGGTGCTTTACTCAAAAGAAGAGCCAATAAAGATTGAAAATGTGAGCGAGGGTAACCGCCGTGCCGTGCCTGCAAGCATTTCATTTGTCCCCTCTGCCGCGGGACTTATTATCGCGGGAGAAGTCATAAAGGACTTAACAAAGTAAAAAACTGCAGTTCAAATGAACTGCAGTTTTTTTACCACCATCCGCCAACATTTAAAGTTCCGTAAAACTCATCAATAATAGTTGCAGAGTTGTTGCGATACTCCTCATATTCTCTCTCGATTTGCTCGGCCTTGGCATAATCGGCATCGGTAAGATTTTCAACAAGACCGCCTACATTTTGCGATTTGAATATTACCTTTTCACCGTTTTCATCAAAGCTGTAAATCTGATAAGAACTTGAAAGTCCGCCCTGTCTACCTGTGTAATATCTGTAAATTATATATGCCTTTTCATTTTCATAGTAGAGTTTATAGTGCTCAAGCACGGAAGGGTTTTGTGTATATGCGCCGCTGTCGATTTTCGTGATTTCACCGTCTTTTTGCATGTAAACTTCAAAATAAGCATAGTCCACATCGGTATAATCATCATGCAATTTCACAAGGTGGAACAATTCGTCAACGCCGTCATGTGTTACATCCGCAAAGGCATAAAATGCGCCGTCTTTTGCAAGATTATTATTCCAATATAAAGTCAACGCTTGCTGTGCGGCGGTATTTAATCGAATCTTATTTTCAAAATCTTCAATAAATTTCGCGGCATCCTCATCAAAATATACCTTGAACTCATCACCGCTGAAGTTTATGCCAAAAGCGGCCTTGCTTGTGTTAAACACAGCCTTTTCTTTGCCGTCTTCATGGACAAAGGTAAATCTTCCGCCATCCATGTAGGGCGAGTTCTTCATAGTAAAGAAGAATGATGTACCGTTTTCCGTGCGCTCTGTGCGGTATGTGCCCTCAAGAGTAACCATACCAATATAATTGTTCGCCTTGAATGTACATGTACCGTCGCTGTACGCCTTTATATAGGGTATATAATCGTTGCTCTTTACACCGCTACCTACAGAAACATCGTGAATAAATGTATAAACAACACTCGGTGCAACATAACCGCCACGGTGAATGTTACAGCTTTCAAACATATCATCATTGCTTGCCCAAATATAATAGCGGGCTTTTTCGGTGTAAACGCTGAAATGCTTAAGTGCACGATCATATTCTTCCATATAAACAATCTCGTCAATGTTTTTCAAGTGTTCAAGCATTTCATCATCGGTCATGCCTTGATTAAGTCCGAGCGCAGAGGAGTAAGAACCGATTGAAATCTCGTCGGCAACACCGTCTACAAAGTATACCGATACAGCCTCTTCTTCATATACATACTGCGCTCTGTCGGTATCTTCATCGTAAAAAGTTTCGCCCCACTTGGCAAAAACTTGATTTTTAGTGAGTCCAAGCATTGCTTCAATGTTATCAAGCGATGCAATTTCCTCGCCCGCGGTTCTTATCAAAATCTCGTCATCATCAAAAATATCGTCGCCCTCATATTCAATCTCCTCGTAGTCCGAATATGAGTAAAATGAGTCGAGCATTATGCTTGAAACTTGATTGCCATCACAAAAAACGGTTACCTGATACTCTTCGTAGGGATTTACATATGCGACATAGGCGTAATCATCTTCTTCAGATTCGTACTCAAGTTCAAAGCCGTTTCCTTCTAAAATTTCGCAGGCTTTATCAAGCTTTGTATCAATACTGATACCCCTGAAGTTAAACAAGGTAGAGTCAATCTGAACTTGCTCGACCAGTTTTTTGCCATCTTTTGTTTCACCGAAGCGGAAGAAGATATACTCGATATTGCTGTCATGATTAAAAAAATATGCAATATAATTTTCGTTTATTATTTCGCTGTTCTTTGAGTAGTCTTTGCCAAAGCAATCAATAACATTATCAATGGGGTTGTCAAGAAATTCTTCAATTTCGACATTCGCATAAGCCTTTGCCATGTCGCGGTCAACCTTTATAACTTCGCTTTGGGCAGTCTTTGCATCATCATCCTTTACCGCAAGGGAAACGCCAACGCCCGCGCCAACAGCGACCATTGCCGCAAGTGCGCCTGCTACAACCTTTGTAACGATTGGGAGTGCCGCTAGTTTTGCTAAAATGCCGCCGCCGACTGCGGTGCTGACAGTTGCCGCCGTTGTAGCGGCTGTTGTTGCCGCTGTAGCCGTAACACTTGCAATAATTGTTGCAGAAGCCGCGCTCGAAAGCGAATAATCCTCTGCCGCTCTTTGCAAAATAAGTCCCAAAACAGGAACTGCATGCAGTTTTGTGCCTTTCTTTTCCAAATCTTCCACCTGCTCTTTTATCTGCCGTCTGGCATAATTCAAACGGCTTTTGACGGTGTTTTCGCTGACTTGCAAAAGTTCTGCAATGCGGGAAACGGGAAGTTCGTTGTAGTAATAAAGTATAACGGCAATTCTCTGCGCTTCGGGAAGTGAGTCGACAATGCGCATGATAATGCGACATGTTTCTCTGTTATCCGCATACGCCTCGGGCAAAAAGTCCTCGTCAAGTGCGGGAAGGCTTGCAAGAAGTTCGTCCCCCTCATCATCGCCGAGCACCTCGGGGCGCTTTGACGAAAGATAGTTCTTGCAAGTGTTAACTGTGATTTGGCGAAGCCAGCCCACAAAAGCCTCGGGCACCATGAGCGTACCGAGTTTTTCAAGTGCCTTTATGTACACCTCTTGCACAATATC
>JAZQWE010000153.1:0-6185 GCA_045632225.1 Eubacteriales bacterium
TTTAGTAAGTGTGCCTGCTTCGATAGCATCTTTAAGGTTGTACCAGCATGCCGAAGCGTGGCCGCTGTTGATAAAGATTTCTTTTGCCTTGTGAGCAAGACAAACCTTCATAGCACGGTCACAACGGGGTGCAAAGGGGCATCCGTCGGGCATGTTGAGAAGGTCAACGGGGTGACCGCCGATAGGAATGAGGCGCTCATCGTTGTCATCAACTTTAGGAATGGAGCGGAGTAAGCCGCGGGTATATTCGTGCTTGGGATTGTAGAAAACTTCGTCAGCTGTGCCGCGTTCGCAAACTTCGCCCGCGTACATAACGATGATTTCATCGCACATTTCAGCAACAACGCCAAGGTCATGGGTAATCATGATGATTGCCATGCCGAGCTTTTTCTGGAGATCCTTCATAAGGTCGAGAATCTGCGCCTGAATTGTAACGTCAAGTGCGGTGGTAGGTTCGTCAGCAATGAGAATGTCGGGTTCGCAAGCAAGCGCCATTGCAATCATAACTCTCTGGCGCATACCGCCCGAAAACTCGTGGGGGTACTGCTTGATACGCTTTTCAGGCTCGTTAACGCCTACAAGCTCAAGCATTTCGATAGCGCGTGCACGCGCTTCTGCCTTGTTACGGTTAGTGTGGAGCATAATAGCTTCCATAAGCTGGTTGCCGATGGTATAAACGGGGTTAAGGCTTGTCATGGGGTCCTGGAAGATGATACTAATCTTGTTGCCGCGAATAGTAGACATCATCTTTTTGGAGGCACCAACGAGTTCCTCGCCGTTAAGCTTAATGCTACCCGACACGATTTTACCGGGATTTGAAAGAATTTGCAAAATGGAGTAGGCGGTAACGCTCTTACCGGAGCCGGATTCGCCTACGATACCAAGCACCTTGCCTTTCTCAAGCGAGAAAGAGATGCCGTTAACTGCTTTTACCTCACCTGCAGGAGTGAAGAATGAGGTATGCAGGTCTTTTACTTCTAATAACTTTTCCATACATACACCTCTTATTTCTTAAGCTTAGGGTCAAACGCATCGCGAAGACCGTCGCCAAGCAGGTTGAGTGACAAAACGATGAGGCAGATAGCAACTGCCGGGATGATCAAACGGTATGAGTATGAGTTAATGCCCTTGAGTGCATCGGATGCAAGAGAACCGAGCGAGGGCATGGGCATGTCAACACCAAGACCCATGAAAGAAAGGAAACTTTCGGTGAAGATAGCCGAGGGAATCTGAAGCGCTGTCGAAATAATGATAACGCTGATACAGTTGGGAATCATGTGGCGAAGGATAATGTGTCTGCCCGACGCGCCAATGGAGCGAGCCGCGAGAACATAGTCCTGCTGCTTGATGGTAAGAATCTGACCGCGGATAAGGCGCGCCATACTTACCCAATAAAGCACTGCAAATACGATAAAGATACTAATCATGCCGACACCGAGTTTTTCAAAAACCGTGCCGCTGAGAATGCTTGAACCGTCTTCTCTTGTAAATACGCTCTTGAGTACAACGGAGAAGAGAATAATCATAAGAAGGTCCGGCAAAGAGTAGATGATATCTACAATACGCATCATTACCATATCAACTTTTCCGCCGTAATAACCGGAAACAGAACCGTAGATAACGCCAATGATAAGAACGATGATACTTGCAAAAAGACCAACGGCAAGTGAAACGCGCGCACCGTAGATAACGCGGATAGCGTAGTCACGGCCGGCATCGTCAGTACCGAAAATGTGGGGGAATACAAATTCGCCCGCTTCAATTTTGGCTTGTTCAGTAGCACCGTATTCAAATGGCTTCAAGTTTCTGAAAGAGGAATCGGGGATCTGCCCTTTGATATTACCGAGCTGTGCGGAGTAACTGTAGGGGTAGAACATGGGGACAAAGATTACAATGAGAACGATGAGGGTGAGCAAAATAAGACAAGTCATTGCAATCTTGTTCTTTGAAAGGCGGCGCATACCGTCTTTAAAGAAAGTGGTGCTGGGGCGCATGCGCTGTTGGAGATACTTCTCGTCTTCGGTAGCGAGTTCAAACTTGGAAACATCGAGGTGAAGGCTGAGAGGACTCTTCTTAGGGAGAGTTTCGTTATTCTTTTTCATTTTAAAACCTCCCTTAACTCAAATCGACACGGGGGTCGAAGATTTTGTAGCAAATATCGGAAATAAGGGTCATGGTAACCATAAGAGTTGCAAGGAAGATGGTGGTACCCATAACCATGGGGTAGTCGCGGTTAATAATGCTGGAGAAGAAGTATTCGCCAAGTCCGGGAACTGCAAAAATCTTTTCAACAACCAAAGAACCGGTGAGAATGAATGCAATCATAGGACCGACATAGGTAATAACAGGGGTAACTGCATTTTTAAGCGCGTGCTTAAAAATAACCTTAGTACCGGAAACGCCCTTCGCTCTTGCGGTACGGATATAGTCCTGACCGAGAACATCAAGCATGCTTGAACGGGTAAGACGGGTGATGTAGGACATGGGATAAAGCGCAAGCGAAACGATGGGGAGCACAAGACCGCCCTCCATACTACCGTTTGCAGGGAATATTTTAAGGTTAATGCAGAAGATGAGAAGCAAAATTGTTGCAATTACAAAAGAGGGCATAGCAACAAAAGCAGTAGAAAGCACCATGATGAGCTTATCTACCCACTTGTTGTGGAAAACTGCCGCAGTTGCGCCAAGTGTAAGACCGATAGCGATTGCCACGCCTGCTGCGATAATACCGTTTTTAGCGCTCACGGAAAAACCGTCAAGGATAAGATCCATAACCTGACGGCCTCTCATTTTGATGGAGGGGCCAAAGTCAAAGTGCAAGAGATCCTTGAGGTAAGTAGTATACTGTTCGAAAAGAGGCTTATCAAGGCCGTACTTTGCTTCCATAGCCGCCATAACTTCAGGGCTTGGCGACTTTTCGGAAAGGAAGGGGCCACCGGGGATGGCTCTTGTTACGAAGAAAGTAATCGTAATAATCAAAAATACCGTAAAAATTGCAAGCAGAACGCGTTTTACGATATACAGCGCGAGTTTGCTGTCCAAAATATTCACTCCTTGTTCTATGTTGCGAAGTGACAGCGACAAATATGCTTCTTGCAAAAAGCATGGTAAGAAAACTGTATCTAAGCAACTTAAATTAAGTTAGTAGCCAGAATTGCAACACAAAACACACCCGAAAAGGTCATTTTCGCGTGTGATTGTTAGTGTGAAACTGTAGCTATTTAAAACATTCTGCATTATTATACTATATATTTTTGCAAATGTCAACACAAACGACGAGTATTTTGCAGATAGTGTGCTTTTTTTTGACGGAACGCTTTTTTTAAAATTCAAAAAAATATTTTCGCCTTAAAGCACTTTCAGGATTTCGGTGAGGTACTCAAATGTTCTTTCCACCGATTTTACCGACATTCTTTCGCGTGTTGTGTGGATGTCATAAAGGTTGGGACCAAAGGAAACTGCATCAAGCCCCTCAATTTTGTCAGAGAAAAGACCGCATTCAAGTCCCGCGTGAATTGCTTCGATTTTTGGGGCGTTGCCGTACATCTTTTTATAAACATTAGCCATTGTATCACGCAATGGAGAGTTTTGGCGGTATTCCCAAGCGGGGTAGTGCGCATGGGAGTTGAAAGCGCCGCCAAGAGCGGTTGCTACTTCCTTGAGTTTGTCAAGGAGGTCGTATTTTTCTGCATTAACCGAACTGCGAACTGCAAATGTTGCCTTGAGAGTATCGTTTTCAATTTTCAAAACGCCAAGGTTGAGAGAAGTTTGCACAAGACCCTCGATGTCGCGACTCATTGCTTGAATGCCGTTAGGAACCGTGCAAAGAAAATCAACAATTCGTCTTGTACTGTTTGTATCGTAGCATTCTTTGGCAGAGAAACTTTCTGCGCTTATCGAAAGTCCGGCGTCTGTGTCAACTTTGTTTTCTTTGATAAAATCGCGGATAAAGTCTGCGGGATTTTTTTCGCATGCGATAATTGCTTCGGATGCGCGGGGAATTGCGTTGTCTTTAAGTCCGCCGTGTATATTTACTATATTATAATTAAAAGGAAGAGAATTTATAAATTTTCCAAGTGTTACATTGGAGTTAAGGCGTCCTTTGTCTATCTCTGCGCCCGAGTGACCGCCGATAAGACCGTCAAGCACGACCTTGTAGCAAGGGTATTTCACTTTCTCTTTGGTCAAAGAAAGTTCAATATCTGCGCGTGCGCCGCCGGCACATCCAACCGTGAGGATACCTTCTTCTTCAGAGTCGATGTTAATGAGTACTTTGCCCGAAAGTGCCGATACATCAAGGCCCTCTGCGCCGTACATTCCCGTTTCTTCATCGGTAGTGAAGAGTGCTTCAATCGGGGGATGAAGTGCTGATTTATCCTCAAGAATAGCCATTACCATTGCAACCGCGATACCGTCATCGCCGCCGAGGGTGGTCCCGTTTGCGCTGATGAAATCGCCGTCAAGTTTGAGGGAAAGACCGTCTGTCAAAAAATCAATCGGGCAATCGGCTTCTTTTTCGCAAACCATGTCAAGATGTCCTTGCAAAATAACCGTGGGGTGATTTTCATAGCCACTCGACGCAGGCTTTTTGATAATTACATTGTTGAAAGAGTCTTTGATTACTTCAAGATTGTTCGACTTTGCAAAATCAACACAAAAATCGCTGATTTTATCCGTGTTGCCCGAACCGTGGGGGATTTTACAGATTTCTTCAAATAAGTACATAACTCTTTCGGGTTTTAAATTGCTTAAAATTGCCATTTTATATTCTCCATAAGTTCTTTATAGTCATTAAAGTGCGCCACGGTGCGGCTGTTGATTTCATCACGGTCACAGTCTGAATGTTCGTCATAAATTGCAACAGCGTCAATTCCTGCGGCGTTTGCCGCCTCTATCCCCACAAGCGAATCTTCAAACACAATGCATTCTTCCGGCTTTGCATTGAATTTTTTGAAAATAAGGTTGTATATTTCGGGACTCGGTTTTATTTCTTTTGCATCCTCGCGCGTGTACATTGCATCAAAAATACTGTCAAGCGGTGCTTTTTCTATTATATTTTTGTTTCGCGCAAGGTATATTTCAAGGTTTGAGCGTAAGGTTGTCGATGCCATGATCATAGTATATCCCAAAGATTTCAATTTCTTGAGGAATATATCGGCCATTGGCTTATAGTCAACAACATTAGCTACAAGATCATCCGCGATTTCATAGCGTAACTTTACAAGTTCTTCTGCCGAAAGAGGTGAAGAGTATTTCTCACCCATGAATGCGCAATAGTCTTTGTAAGGATTTGCAGATGATTTGAATTCGCGCAATTTTGCATCGCGCTGTGCTTGCACATCGATTCCGCTTGGGTCATGCCCGAATGACTTTATAAATCTTCTGTCAACTTCGTTCCAAATGCCAACAGAATTTATTAGTGTGCCGTCAAGGTCAAAAATAATATACTTTTTGTTTTTTAACATTTTTCTCTCCGTATGGTTGTTAATACGATTATACCATATCAAAGATGAAAGTACAATGTATAATGAAAGAAAAAGGCGCTATATGAAGGTATAAAAATATTTTTTAAAAATTTTCAAAAAAGTTATTGACAAAACAAAAATACCGTGCTATAATGACAAAGTCGCGTGAGACAAGCAATCACGCTGGTGTAGCTCAGCTGGTAGAGCAGCTGATTTGTAATCAGCAGGTCGGGGGTTCGAGTCCGTCCACCAGCTCCACCTCTTTGAGGTACAAATTGAATAAGGGAGCGTTCCCGAGCGGCCAAAGGGGGCAGACTGTAAATCTGTTGTCACTGACTTCGGTGGTCCGAATCCACCCGCTCCCACCAAACAAAAAACCACCCAATTGGGTGGTTTTTTGTTTGCATGAGCGGATATAATGTGGATTCGGAAGGGCGGTCGCATGCCGTAGGCGCGACAAAATGTGCCGGTGGCACATTTTAAGCCCGTTGGGCTTTATCGTTGTACGCGCTATGGTAAAATGCGCAGAGCACTTGCTTGCAAGTGCTCTCAACAAACAAACTTAACCACTCGAGTAGGGTGGTTTTTTGTTTGCATTTTCTCGAAGAATTTGATACAATATTTTTAAAATACTTGGAGGTATGGATATGCAGTTGAAAGGCAAAAATGTGTTGTTTTTAGGATCCTCGGTTACATACGGTTATGCGAGCGAGGGGATTT
>JAZQWE010000154.1:0-1811 GCA_045632225.1 Eubacteriales bacterium
ACTATGCAATTGAAAATCGTGAGATTTTCACAACTAGAGAGGCGCGTTAACTCGCGTCGGTCTCACCGTCCGCGCCTTTTTTACAATATTTAATATAAAAAGGAAGTCGAAAGACTTCCTTTTTTGTTACAATAAGAAAAATTATAGTTTATGCGGAGTATGCCTCCCTCAGACGAGGGAGGTGGCGCCTTCGACGCCCCGCATGTACCGCGGTTAAAACGGGATGTCCAGGGGCCATCCCCTACGGATTTGCGGTCCCGATTTTACTTTCGCTAACCTATAATTTATCCCTGCCAGAACTTATCAATCACCATTTCAAGTGAGCGACTGTCGCCGACAAACTTTGCCGCGCGGAACTGGTGGGGGAGCAATTCCTTATACATCGGCTCTGCATAGCGCTCGTCAATAAAGACTACAACGCCACGGTCGCTCTCTGTACGGATAACTCTACCCGCCGCCTGAAGCACGCGGTTAAATCCGGGATAAATATATGCATATTCCTTGCCCGCCTCGTATTTATTATCATAATACTCGCGCACAACTTCGCTTTCATCGGTGGGTTTTGTTAACCCCACGCCGACAATAATCGAGCCGATAAGGCGGTCACCCACAAGGTCAATGCCCTCGGAATAAATGCCGCCAAGCACGGAAAAGCCAACCAAAATTGAGCGGTTGCCAAGCGTAAACGAATCAAGGAACGCGCGGCGCGCCTCCTCGGACATATTTTTAGCCTGAATAACCGTTTTAATGTGGGGGTATTTGTACTTAAACAGCGTTTGCACCTCGGTCATGTACTCATAAGATGGAAAATAAACCATGTAATTTCCGTCACGGCGGCTGACCGTGCTCATTATCGCATCGGCAACAAGGGTCGCGTTTTGCGAGCGGAACTGATACTTAACCGAGAGTTTATCCATAATGCAAACCGCAAGGTTTGAGCGGTCATACGGGCAATCAAGTTTAAGTTTTGCGGCATCGCTTGCGCCGTAGAGAGATGCATAATATTCAAGCGGGGTGAGCGTTGCCGAAAAGAACACGGTTGCAACGCCTTTTGCCGTCTTTTTTTCAATGCGTTTTGACGGGTCAAGGCACAAAATCTTTGTAATTACCTCGCCGCCGTAAACCGAAACGGTGTGCACAAAGCACTCGTCAAACATTTCAAGCGATGAAAGATATTTTTTCGCATCTGCCAAAATGTCAAAAAGGCTATCGGGCAAAGAGCCGCAAAGCGGTGAGCGGATGTGCTTTTCCGCCTCCTTTATAAATGTGCCGAGCAAATCGTAAAAACGCTTATCAAAAGCCTTTGAGGTGGTAAATCCGCGCACGGTGCCATCCTCGCCCTCCTCGCTATCATCGGCGCACAGTTCGCGCATGCTATCAACATAAAACTCCATGCTTGAAAGCGCCTCGCATACCGCATTTTGAGGTAAAGCGCGTGTTTGGTCGAGAAATGCGCGAAGTTTGGAAAGGCGCAGTTCGGCACCAAACGATGCCTTTGCGCGATCCATCAAATTGTGCGCCTCGTCAAAAAGAAAGATGTATTTCTGCCCGTTTTTCTCGCCCTCGCCAAAGTAGCGGCGAAAATGAGCCGCCTCGTCAATGAGGTAGTTATAGTCGCAAATTACAATATCGCAATACTCGGTAAGGTCAAGCGAAAACTCGTACGGGCAAACGCTGTGCTTGTTTGCAAACTCGCCTATCGCCGCCATATCAATGACATTGTGGGTGCTGACAATATCGGTTATCGCATCTGCAACACGCTTGTAGTGCCCGTTTGCACGCGGGCATTTTTGCGGAGTGCACTTCATTGG
>JAZQWE010000155.1:0-4404 GCA_045632225.1 Eubacteriales bacterium
CACTCTTTGTCTGCTAAAATTGATTTCATCGAAATAATGGCATCAATAAACTTGTAGTCCTTGATGAAAAATTGGGAATTCAAATACCGCAAGTAAATTTCGTCGGTTTCGCAAAATTTCATAAGAGAAAGACATTCTGAATGGTTGCCCGTTTTTATCAGTTTTAAAAAAGTAAAAAATATACACAGCGGGGAATTAAAGTCTGTTTTGCACTCAAATAGTGATATTGCTTCATCAATATTGTCGATATTATCGATAATGAAAGAAATTAGTGCAATTTCTTCTTTTGAGATGCTAATCGGCAAAACAAGCAAGGTTGGCAAAACAGAATTTATTTTTGATAAAATTTGCTTTGCTGACTTGAATTCGCCCGAGAAAAAGTATGCGCGTGCTTTTTTTAGAGCGCATACTGCGAAAATAGGAGCAAATTTTGCATCATTTTCAAGATGGCAAGAATCAAATAATTTTAGACAACTTTCAAAGTTTTGTGCATTGAACTCTTTTTCAATGGTATTGGCAATGCGAGCGTGCTCGGCAGGTGAAACATCGTCGCCATCTTCAATCAAAAAAGATGGGGCGATGTCAAGTCTTTCGGCAAGTGTAAAGAGCGATTGCATGGACGGCATGGCACTACCGCTTTCTATTCTACTGAGCATGCCACGGGTTATAATCCCCTCAGCAAGCATTGCTTGGGTCATGCCGCGCATCTTTCGTAAGGTTTTGATTTTATTTCCTATGGACACGGCGGCTGACTCCTTTCGTTTTTATATATCAATTGAACACAGGGTAAAAAACTTTAAATTCAAAGCGTTTTACCGTTGTATCAGCATGATTATGTTATCGGATAGCACTTATCATTTTTTAAAGGAAATCCGGTTTTCGTCGGTAAATACCTTTGTAGCTTCGGCGGCGATTGCGGCTTCGGCATCGCTCTTGCCTTGTGCGAGTTTGGCTTCAAACTCATCTGCCGCACCGCTGATATGCGCGGCGAGATTTCGAAGCATTTCAGAAGTTTCGTTTGATTTTTCTGCAATTGTAGCGTAAGAATCACGCGCAAGTTTTTTCATTTGGCTCCTAATTGCGTATGCCGCGGTTGCCGCGCGCGCATTGAAATTAGCGGCGGCGTTTTCCATTTCTGCATCAGCCGCGGCGCGTTTTTTCGCCGCATCATCCTCTGCTTTTGAAATGATATCCTCGGCGGTAGAACGCGCAGAAAGTATGATTTCACCGATTTGACCGCTTATATCGTCATATTTTTCAGATTTGCTGATTGCTTCGGACAAAGAAGCGATTTTTTCGGTTAGAAGAGAAATCTCGCTTTCAGCATTGTCTTTAGAAGCGTTTAATGAGTCAATTTCGATGGCTTGTTGCTCAACTTTTGCTATGTACTCTGCAATAAGTTTTTCGCGTGCATCTGCCTCTTTTATAAGGTCATCAATTTTCAAATTTGCACTTTCAAGTTCAGCTTTTTTAGCATCAAGTTCAGCAAGTTTTGCTTCGGATGCGTCAAGTCTTTTTTTGGCAAGACGCTCGCGTTCTGCAAACTCGGAGTTGAGTTTTTCGATATAGCTGTTTACATCATCGCGGTTGAATCCGCCAAGGGCTGTGCGGAAATAAACCATCTTTTCTTTCGACATATCAGTACCTCTTGATTGTGTGTAATAATCAATATTAGCAATAGTTTAGCATAATTTGTGCGATATGGCAACAAATAATTTATAATTTTAGTTTAAAGTTGCGCCAAAATCGTATATATCGTCAATATCACTTTCTGAAAGTTCGTCATCAATGCGGTTGATTTTTGTGTATGCATCGGGAACTTTGCCGACTATAACTGTTTCAGCAAGGCAAAATTTTGCTGAAACATTAAATTCTTTCGCAGAAAAGGGAAGCAATGCGTATGTTTTTACATTGATTTTAGCCACAATTCTGTGAATTGTTTGATTTATTCCGCTTTCGTAAAATTCGTTTTCAATGTGTGAGATGACTTCCGGCGAAATTTTCACTTTAATTTTGATGTTTGGTCCTTTCCCCGAGAATATAGCACCACCGCTTAAAGTTCCAAGTGGAATGTTTACAGTTATGCAATCATTTTTGCAAAGAGAATTTACAGCTTGTTGAACGATTTTAGAATTGGCGAGCGTGATTTTTTGTGTATCAGTTTTTAATGCGGACACATTTTTGTTGCTATCGTAAATAAGTTTTACAAAATCAATATCTTTTTCGCTTGATAGGTACATATCGACAATGCTTTGCAACTCCCTTGTAATTTCTGTTGTGATATTAGCCTTGGTTAATGGCATCAGGGCGGGAATTATTTGCAAATTGTATATTAAGGTCAAAGAAAGACAAACGAAAAATATGTACAAAAATGTGCCGCGGAAAGAACTTTTGTGCGTTTTAATGCAATTGAAATTTTCAACGCTCATAAAAAATCACCTCGATTTTATACTATGAAATCAAAGGTAAGAGTGATATATGCTTAACAAAATATCAATAGTCGATATTAAAAATGCTTAATCACTTGAATTTTGTTAAAAAAAGCATATAATAGTACTTAGGAACAAATTTTGATTGCTGTATGGGGGTAATATGATTTATTTTTCTAAAACCGGATTTACAGATAGTTTTAAAGATGCACTCGCTGTGTTGCAAGCACCAATTTTCGAGTCTAACGGCAAAGAAATGCGCTTTGAACTCCGTGAGGACGGAAGTTATTTTCTCGGCGCAATGAACGCTTATGACAGCGCAGAATATCTTGGCGACGGATTGTTTTTAGTTCACAGAAAAATTGAAAACACGGGTCGTACCGCTCGCACCGGCAGATTTATTTCCGAGGTAACAGACATGTTTTCGGCAAATAAAAACACAATTCCATGTGTAATGTTTGACGCTAACGAAAAAAGCGGCGGTAAAGAGCCGCACGGTCTTGAATTTAAAGGTGAGGCGTGGACTTTTGCCTATGATAGGGTCAGCATTCCGTCATGCACTATTACCGAAAATAAGGAGATTGTTTGCGCTGTATTTGCATCTGATAAAGATGCGGACAGCCTTGTCAGCGCGTGTTCTTATTCTGTTAAAGAAAACGGCAATCTCGGTCACAGAATTCATTATCCCGTCGCAGAAGCTCCGCTTTCGTATGTCGACCATGATGTACTTGGCCCGAGATATGATACATACATGACTCTTTACTCCGATACATCATTTTCTGCTGATTTCTATGTGTTTGTGGGTACTCCTAAATGGGAAAATTACGGTACAGCAACGGTGATTGACCGAGTTGAGGATATTTTTAAATTTAAGCATTCACCGGTTCTTTCTGTAAATGAGGTGCATGAAAACGCGCTTGTACAAAGCAAGTTTTTGCTTACGGAATACAATGGCGTTAAAATGTTCCGCAATGCAATGCGTAATGACCCAAACAGCGATGAGATTTATTTTCCCTATGTTGTGTTTGAATGCGGCTGGTCGGGACAGAGCTTTATGCAGGCAAGACACTTTATCGAAGAATATATTAAATGCGGCGATAAACAGCTTTTAAATGATGCTTTGAACTGTCTTGATGCGTGGTCAAAAACACAGTTTGAAAGCGGTCTTTTTCAAATCAATTATCGCCGTTCTGTTACAAAAGAGTATTTACCCGCAGATGTTTGCAATTTAGGTTGGGCGGCTGCAGAAATGGCGAAAATCTATACTGTTTTGAATTCGATAGGTGTTGAGCGCAAAGAATATCTTGATTTTTCGAAGCGTGTCTGTGATTTCTTTGTTAAAAACTACGATGAAAAAACCGGATACGGACTCAGATGGGATATGGATGGCACAAAAGTTGCCGACGGCGGTTCAATTGGTGGCTTTATGATAATGGCGATGATTGAATTGTACAGAGTCACGGGTGATGAAAAGTATCTAGACTGTGCTAAACGAGGCATGAAACTTTATGCCGAGCGCGATATTGACAATTTTGTTTGCACGGCGGGAGCCATCGACTGTGCTTGCGTTGATAAAGAAACTGCATATCCTTTCATCCGCACAGCGCTTGATTTGTATGAGATAACTAACGAAGACCGTTATCTTGAAATTGCGCAAAAAGCGGCGTATTATTTTCAATCATGGATGTATTACTACGACGCAATTTATCCTGATGACAGCGAATTTTCAAAGATGGGGTATTATACAAGCGGCGGTACTGCGGTTTCAACACAGCATTGTGCAATAGACCCTTGGGGAGCGATCGCGATTCCCGAGTATATGCGCATTGCAAAATATACAGGGGATGACCGTTGGCGCGCACGCGCAAGAGCTCTTTGGTGCAATACGATTCTTTGCATTACTCCCAAAGGCGGAATTGTGTTCCAAGGTCACAAACGCCCCGAGGGAATACAGAGTGAGGCGTTCTTCCAAACA
>JAZQWE010000156.1:0-1633 GCA_045632225.1 Eubacteriales bacterium
TGGCGTCCCGTGACATTTGACGATGTCTGTGGGCAAAATCACATAACAGATATTTTGAAATACGAAACTTCAGAAAACAAAATATCTCACGCTTATTTGTTCTGCGGTCCGCGCGGAACCGGTAAAACAACATGTGCGAAAATCCTTTCCAAGGCCATAAATTGCCTTTCTCCCATTAACGGAAATCCTTGCGGAGAATGTTCCGCTTGCAAAAGCATTGACTCCGAAAGCACAACCGATGTTCTTGAAATGGACGCGGCTTCCAACAACGGTGTTGACGCGGTCAGAGCCATTCGCGACGAAGTTATTTACACCCCTTCGGGACTGAAATATCGCGTTTATATTGTCGATGAGGTTCACATGCTTTCAATATCGGCATTTAACGCGCTGTTAAAAACACTTGAAGAGCCTCCAGCGCATGTTGTGTTTATTCTCGCGACTACAGAATTGCAGAAATTGCCCGCGACAATTATCTCAAGATGCCAGCGCTTCGATTTTCGCAGAATCTCAACTTCAGTTATTTCCGAGCGACTTTTGCACATTGCCAAAGCCGAGAATATTGATTTAAAAGAAGATGCGGCGCGTGTTTTGGCACGCCATGCAAACGGCGGTATGCGTGATGCAATAAGCTTGCTTGACCTTTGTAGTAGCCGAGGTGGAACGCTTGATGCTCAAAGCGTTGAAGAACTCCTCGGTATAAGTAGTATGGATAGCATTCGCGGACTTGCAAATGCGATTTTAACGAAAAATTTTTCGTATATATTTTCAACGGTACATGATATTTCGGTTTCTTCGGTCGATTTGGCTGTTTTTTGGCAGGATGTTATTTCGTTCTACCGAGATATGCTTGTGGTAAAAACTACCGCAAATCCAAGCGAATATCTTGACTGTACCGCAGACGAACTCGAAAAAATCAAGCAGATTTCAAGCGAATATCCCTACGAGCGTCTACTGTACCACATTCGACTACTTGATGATGCGCTTTCTCAAATGCAACGCTCCGGTAGTACAAAACGCATTATCGCAGAGCTTGCTTTTGTAAAAATGTGTGATCCCTCGCTTTCCGATGACCCTTCTGCAATGCTTGCGCGTTTGTCAGCACTTGAAGACAAAGTCGGTGTACTTGCAATCGGCGGTGCGGTTACAGTTCAACCTAAGAAAGTTGAAGAAATAAAGGTTACAGAAGAAAAAATAGTGCCCAAGAGTGAAGAAAAGTCAAAGAAGGTTCAAACAAATTTAAGTGAAAAAAGAGCCTTGACTTATTGGCTTGAGATTGTCGAAAGCCTTTCTAAGGATTTTCGTGCCGCAATGGGGCTCAGAAATGGTTCACGAGCATATATTGAAGGATCAAACCTTGTTGTAAAAGTAAACAACAATTTTACCGTGCAGATGATGTCAGAGGATAATGTAAAGACTACTCTTGCCGCAATGATTTCTTCGCGTGAAGGCACAGTATTTTCACCCGAAAACATTATTTTTACTGTGAAAAGCAATGACGATAAAAATGATGATGATTTATTTGATACACTTATATAAAGGAGATTAAAAAATGAGAGCAAATTATCCCAAGGGCGGTCCGCAGAATATGAACAGCATGATGAAGCAGGTTCAAAAAATGCAGGAAGATATGACT
>JAZQWE010000157.1:0-2980 GCA_045632225.1 Eubacteriales bacterium
TGCGGCGTATCTTTTCCGTTAATTGACCACCATCGTCATATCCTACATAGCCGGGAGGGGAACCGATGAGTTTGGAAACGCTGTGCTTTTCCATATATTCGGACATATCAATGCGAATCATCGAGTTCTCGTCACCAAACATGACCGTGGCAAGCGCCTTTGTGAGTTCGGTTTTGCCTACACCTGTTGGTCCGAGGAAAATAAATGAACCGAGCGGGCGCTTGGGGTCTTTAAGCCCCATTCTGCCTCGACGGATAGCTTTTGCAACTGCATCAACCGCTTTGTCCTGACCGATTATTCTTTCGCGTAAAATTTGATCAAGATTCAAGAGTTTTTTACTCTCTTCGCTTTCGAGTTGCTTTACGGGAATGCCTGTCCAAGCGGTAACAATATCCGCGATATTATCTTTAGTAACGGCGAGAGATGCGGTTTCGCTTGATTTTTGCCATTTTGCTTTTTCACTTTCAAGTTTTTCTGTGAGTGAATGTTCTTCATCGCGCAATTTTGCAGCTTCTTCAAAGTTTTGAGCTTTGATGGCCTCTTCTTTGCTACGCTTTAGCTCTGCAATTTTCTTCTCGGTATCTTTTATATCGGGTGGAGAAGTGAAGTTTGAAATTCTTATTCTTGATGCCGCTTCATCAACAAGGTCGATTGCTTTGTCGGGGAGATAGCGGTCGTTAATATATCTTTTTGAAAGATTTACTGCCGCTTCAAGCGCCTCGTCGGATATTTTGAGTTTGTGATGTGCTTCGTACTTGTCGCGTAGCCCCTTTAAAATGAGTAATGCCTCTTCTGCGGTCGGTTCACCAACCATAACCGATTGAAAACGCCTTTCAAGCGCGGCATCTTTTTCAATATTTTGACGGTATTCGTTAATGGTGGTAGCGCCGATGAGTTGCATTTCGCCACGCGAAAGGGCGGGTTTTAAGATATTTGCCGCATCCATTGCTCCCTCTGCGGCACCTGCGCCGACAAGTGTGTGTATTTCATCAATGAATAAAATTATGTCAGGCTTTTTTGAAACCTCTTGCATTACATTTTTAAGTCTTTCTTCAAATTCGCCACGGTATTTTGCACCGGCGATCATCGAAGAAATATCAAGCGTTACTATTTTTTTGTCAATAAGCATTTCCGGAACATTGCCGTCTGCTATGCGCTGTGCAAGTCCCTCTACAACGGCGGTTTTGCCTACGCCGGGTTCACCTATAAGGCAGGGATTGTTCTTGGTTCTGCGTGCCAAAATTTGTATCACGCGCTCGGTTTCGGTGTCACGGCCGATAATTGGGTCTATTTTTCCTTTCTTGGCGTTTGCGGTCAAATCTTTTCCGTATGAAGAAAGGGTAGGGCAATCTTTAATGTCTGCACTCTTGCTTTTTGGTTGTTCTGTGGCTTGCATAGGTTCGCTTGAGCCGCTTTCCATCCCTTCAAGATGTGCCAAAACATCTTTTCTCAAACTTGCAAGACTAAGGCCGAGTGTTTCCAATATTTTGCCCGCTACACAAGAATTTTCCTCGATAAGAGCGAGTAAAAGATGCTCGGTACCGATATAACCGTGCCCGTAGCGTGAGGACGCGTATGCAGACATTTCAATTATCTTTTTTGTACGCGGGGTAAGGTCGGATGCATTTATATTTGTGGGAGAACCTGTTCCCATGTTATTTACAATCGTATCAACGATTTTTTCTTTGGTTGCGCCTTTCGAAATAAGAATTTTTGCCGCAACTCCTTCACTTTCCGTGATGAGACCGACAAGCAAATGCTCACTTCCTACATAGGTGTGACCCATTTCACGGGCGGAAACAAGGGCGTTGTTAAGCGCATTTTGTGCTTTTTTAGTAAATCTGTTGGTCAATTAAATTCCTCCTTGCAATATGTTTTTAATAGTTGTTGCGCGCAAAATGTCGCGCGCCTTTGAGTCAGTTGCGTTATCTCTGTTTTCGTTTAATATATGTGCGGGCATGGCTTTATAGAGCAATGTATCAAAGTCAGAAATCTCGTCTACAATGCCAAGCGACATTCCAAGGCGTACATAAGCAAACATATCTAAAAACTCTTTGCTCGCAATTATATGAGCGTATTTTAGTGTGCCAAGTGCACGCATAATTTTGTCTGTAAGCTTGTCTTTGTTGCTTGTAAATAATGCGTTTCTTGAGTTAATTTCATCGTTTGCAATCTGCAGAGCTACGGTTTCGGTTTTTGACAGCAAATCTTCTTCGCTATGCCCCAGCGAAAGACGGTTTGAAATTTGGTACATGTAAGCATCAGCCGCAGACCCTTCTCCATACATACCGCGAATAGTCATACCGATTTTTTCAAGTTGCGACTTTAACTCGCCCATGCGGTTAAGCATTGTTAATGCAGGTAAAAACATCATCACAGATGCGCGCATGGCGGTACCGAGGTTTGTTGGACAGCGGGTTAGATAACCAAGGTCTGTATTAAATGCAAAGTTTATTTTTGACGCAAGCATGCGCTCACATTCAAGTGCGCATTTTCCCGCTTCTTTTAAATTTAAACCGTCTGCAAAACTTTGTATGCGCAGATGGTCTTCTTCACATACCATGATGTATGTTTGTTTTGCATTCGATGTGAACAAAGTGTGGCGCTCTTTGTCAAAAGCAAATTCACGGCTTATAAGATTTTCTTCATAAAGCACTTGTGCGTGCAAGGTATTTTCAATATTTTTGTCTTCTGCAAAATCGCTGTCAGCGGTAGCGATGCTGACTTTTTCAATTATTTCTTTTCTGCAAGCATCGTTTAAGACGGGAGGAAAGGGGTAGTCCTTGATGTTTCGTGCGATTCTTACGCGACTGCGTAAAATTACATCGTTTTTCATTGAACTTCTCCTTTCAGCGCTTTTATTTTATCACGAAGGACGGCCGCTTTCTCATAATTTTCGCTTTGAATGGCTTCGTTTAATTCTTTGCGTAAAATTTCTTCTTCAGAAGGCGAAGCCGCGTCAAATTCATCTTCTTTTACC
>JAZQWE010000158.1:0-12583 GCA_045632225.1 Eubacteriales bacterium
GGTCTTACCCCCGATACCCCCAAGGCTGGTCTTGGCGCGGCAGACGGTAAGGCTTCTGCAGGTCTTCTCTATGCAAACGGCGGCGGTACTCTCGTTGCAACCGGTAAGCTCTATGTAGGTGCTACATATTCTTTCCCTGCGTTCGAAAAGACTCTCGTTATTACTTCTAATGACGGTACTACCGACTATAAGAATCCCGAACCTCAGTACAACCCCAACTGTGCGCTCAAGATTAAGCAGAACTGCACCACAACCTTTACAAGCGATACCATCATTGATGACATCATTCTCTTTAATGAGTTTGACGGTTCTTCCACAACTATCGCAATCACCAACAACTCCACTCTCGTTATTACCGAGAATGTAGTTTCTCAGGCTGCTGAAACTGATAAGAACGGCACACCTTACCTCATTCCTTGTCACATTTCTCTCTATGTAGAAGACGGCTCCACTCTTATCGTTAAGGGCGGTACCTTTGAAAAGATTTCCGGTGGCGGTAATGTATACATTGCTGACAATGTAACCGTTGAAGAGAAGATCGTTGAGATTGAACTCGATGAAAACGGCATGATTATTCCTAACATTGAAATCACTCTTCCTTCCAATGTTGTTTTGGATACTCCTGCAGAAACCACCGAGGCTCCTGTAGAAACCACTGCTCCTGCTGAAGTTCCCGCAGAAGGCGGCGCTCCTGTTGCACTCATCATCGGCATTGTTGCCGCTGTAGTAGTTGTTGCAGTTGTAGTAGTTGTAGTTGCTAAAAAGAAGAAATAATTAAGTAAAGCATAAAGCGAGTGCCATTGGCACTCGCTTTTGTATTTTTTGAACAAAAAAGTTCACATTATGTATTTACTTTGGCGGCAAAATGAAGTACATTAAAGATGTACAAATGTTTTTCATGGAGGTATATTATGAAAAAACTTTTTGCGCTTTTGCTTTCGGTTTTGATTTTTACCTTGGGCATGGCAATCTTTGCAAATGCAGATGAATATGTTTATTATGAAAATGATTTTTCCGATCCTGCAACTATTGCCGATTTTACACAGTACCGCGGCGAGTGGGCTGTTGAAAACGGTGTTCTTAAACTTAAAGGTGCGGGCAATGTTGGGATTGAAGATCAGGTTTTCCTTCTTTATACCGCAGACGGCGCCATTATGAATCTTACGGATTACATTTTGGAAGTTGACATCACTCCTAATGCACTTGCAGGCATTCTCGCACGCTGTGATTTAGCGCTCGCTTATGCAGAAAGTGCTACCGGCTATTGCGGCTATCAGGCAAATCTCGATTACGCAACCACAACAAGCAACGGTTCTACCAAAGAGAGCTTTGCACTCGGTAGTTCCAATACTGCGGGCGGTTGGGTAGGCACTCTTGGTGCATCATCCATACCCTCAAGCCGTAACTATTTGCACCATTTCAAGATGATTGCTCAGGGTAGTGCAATTACCGTTATCGTAACAGATGAATACGGTACTGAACTTTGGAACTACACCGCCATCAATGATGAATGGGCAATGGGCACCTTTGGCTTTACCGCAATCGGTGCTGATATGAGTGCCGCAATGGTTAATATCGGTATGCTTCAGTTTGATAATCTTAAAGTAACCGCTATCGGTGATGTGGGAACACATCTTGCAAACGGCGGCGCACTTGCTGATTATAAACCGACTGTTGTTTCCAATCCCGTTAAAGTTGAAAAGGTAAACGAAGACGAAATCGACTTTACAAAGACAGAGTATGTTCTTTATGAAAACGATTTCTCTGACGATGCAACAATCAACGATTTTACTCAGGCTCGCGGCACATGGGTTGTTCGTGACGGCAAACTCATGATGGAATCCACCGAGGAGGGCAAGGTATTCTCCTTCATCGCATACACCGCAGATGAAAGCGGATATGTTGGCCTTGTATCCGATTATACAATTGATGTTGATCTTTGCGGTGTTCAGGCGGCGGCCGGCGTGCTTTCCTATGTTGATACCGGACTTTTCTCTGATGCAAGTGATAACACATTCTACGGCTATCTTTCTTTCGCAAGTAACGATGCTACTAAGGCGGCAATCGGTGCAAGCGATGCATCCGGTACATATTCAAATATTAAGGTTAGTAGCGGCTTGCTCACTCCCGGTAATGACTATCACATTACTGTAATTCATCTTGACGGAAATGTTACATTCTCGTTCACAGATATTGCAAGCGGTGAAGTTGTATATGAACAGACCGTTCCCGCTGACAAATGGAATAGCGGTTCATTCGGCTTCCGCATGCGCGCAAACAACGGCGCAAATGTTAATGCAATTATCAATCCCGCAGACGGCTCTGAAAATCCCGCTCCTGCGTACTTTGATAACCTCAAGGTTACTGTAACCGGTACCGAGGCGGCGCTTATTAACTCCGGGTTTGCTCCCAATGCTGAAATCGTTTACAACATTGTGGATGAAAAATCTGCGGTTCCGGCAGAAACTATTGCTGAAACTGCTTATGAAACAGCGACCGAAGGTACAGATGTTGCTACAGAACCCGTAGAAAAAGGCAATTCTTCGATTGTTATTATCGCAGTGGTTGCAGTATTTGTTGCAATCGTGGTTGCAGTGGTGATTGTGGTTGCTAAAAAGAAAAAATAAATAATAAAATCCGCGGTTTTTGCCGCGGATTTTGTGTTTTAGTGGGGGAGTTTCCCTAAAAAAGACGGCTTTTGCCGTCTTTTTTACTTTTATATATAAATTAGAGTTTTTTTGAAAAAAGTATTGCATTTTTCATCCGCATACTATATAATAAAACCATAAGTGGGGAAAAATGGGGCAAAAAACCACAAAAATACATCAAAAAGGGGGATGAAAACGGTGGAAGGTAAACAGACATTTGTTGGCGAGTATCGCCATTCGCTTGATGCAAAGAACCGTTTGTTCATTCCCGCAAAGTTTCGCGAATTGCTTGGCGAGAACTTTGCCATCTCCCGTACAAGTGAAAAATGCCTCCTTCTTTTTTCTGAGGAAGAGTGGATGCGCTACACCGATAAACTTTTAAACGGTGTCCCCGCTGATACAAAGCACCTTGCCCGCCGACTTTTCTCGCAGACAACTTATGCAACCCCCGATGCGCAGGGCAGAGTAATTGTTCCGTCGAACCTTTGCTCACTTGCCGAACTTCAAAAGAATGTTGTTATCGTGGGTGTCGGCAATCACGCCGAAATCTGGGCAGAAGAAAGCTGGCAAGCATTTAACGATGAATTTACTGACGAGGCTGTTGCAGAAATGTTCAGCGCACTCGGTTTTTAAGAGGTACGAAAATGGAAGAAATAAAGTTTTCACATGTTTCGGTGCTTCTGCCTGAGTGCATTGAGGGACTTGACATAAAACCCGACGGCATCTATGTGGACGGTACAACGGGCGGTGGCGGACATTCCCTTGAAATCGTTAAGCGCCTTACAAACGGAGGCAGACTTATTGCGATAGACCGCGATACCGATGCACTTGCCGCGGCGGCGGAGCGACTCAAGGAGTATTCCGACCGAGTAACTTTTGTACACAGCAATTACAGCGAGGTTGAGAATGTACTTAACTCGCTTGGCATTGACGAAATAGACGGAATCTTGATGGACCTTGGCGTTTCATCATATCAACTTGATACCGCAGAGCGCGGATTTTCATACATGCAGGATGCGCGACTTGATATGCGCATGAACCGTGATGATGAAAAGAGTGCGTATGAGGTCGTAAACGAGTATTCCGAGGACGAACTTAAAAGAATTATTTTTGAATACGGCGAAGAAAAATTTGCAAAAAACATTGCCGCAAATATAGTAAAAAAACGCGCAGAAGCGCCAATTGAAACAACTCTTGAACTTGCGGAGTTGATTAAGTCATCAATGCCCAAAGCGGCTCGCGAGGGCGGTCACCATCCCGCGAAGAGGACTTTCCAGGCGATTAGAATTGAGGTTAACGAAGAACTTTCGCTTATACCGCCAACAATTGAAGCGGCGGTCAGAAAACTCAAGGTTGGCGGAAGGATAGCGATAATAACTTTCCATTCGCTTGAGGATAGATTGGTTAAACAAAAATATGCCGCGCTTGCAACCGGATGTACTTGTCCCAAAGAGTTTCCGATTTGCGTGTGCAATAACAAACCCAAGGTTGCGGCGGTAAACAAAAAGCCGATTTCGGCAAGTGAGGGCGAACTTGAGGTAAATCCTCGTTCGAGAAGTGCAAAATTACGCGTAGCCGAAAAATTATAAAATAACGGGGGAAATGAAAGTGCAAGCTACAAATATCAACAGATACGGTACTTCTGTACGCGATGTTATCATGGCTAAAGCAATTCAAAACGGATACAATCCTTATTGCAAGAGCACCGATGCGGGTGCGAGAAATGTCACAGAGGACATGAAAGCAAAGGCAAGAAATATCCGAGTTCCCCAGTATAAAGAAGTTGTTGTGAGCAAAAAGCCAATTGTAAGAGAGGTTTGCGCCGCACCTGCTAAAAAAGAAGTTCGTCAGCATAGAGAAGTTGTCATGCTTGAGAATTTTGAACTTGTGACAAGAAAAGCGAAAACTTTTTCTCTTGGTATGATGGTTTCGGTTCTTGTTAGCGCTATGGTGCTTGCAATGGTAGTTTACAGCGGTTCTTTTATCAATGAAGAAGCGCGTCGCTACAACGAACTTACAAACACGCTTGCAAAACTCAAGGCAGAGGATGGAGCACTCACCCTTGCGCTTGAAGAAAAGAACAATATTGCAGTTATTGAGGATATCGCTGTTAACGAACTTGGCATGGTTGCAGCAAATGCGGGTGAACAAGGTTATCTTTCGCTTTCTGCGGGAGATGGCGTTAAAGTTTACGGCACGCAGAACGAAAACACTTCGGTTACTGTTAATTTACTTAATACATTTGGAGAAAAAATCAGCGGATTTTTAGAATATCTTGATTGATAGCGAATATCTTTATAAGGGATATTATTTGCTAAAAGGAGAATTATAATGGCGCAAAAATATGTGAACAGTGTAATGGCTATAAGAAGCTTTATATTGCTCGCTGTTTTTGCGCTTTTTGCTATATTACTTTCTGTGCGCATATTCAAAATGCAGACATTTGAGTATGAAAAGTACCAGCAGGAAGTAATAAATCAGATAACCGTAGAAAACTCCGTTAAAGCGGAGCGCGGTGTTATCTATGACCGAAACATGAATGTTATAGCGGCAAACCAAACAACATGGCGCGTTTTTATTTCGCCTGCGGATATTCAAAGTGCAGAATATTTGTCGGCGGTGGAACGCGCTGTTTGCAGTCTTAGATATACTGATGAATTTGCATCAGAAACGGTTGCCGGAACTCAAAACGAACTTATTGCCAACGGACTTTCGTTGATTTTGGGTGTTGACAAAGAAGTTATATTGCAAAAGGCGGCAAAACTCGGCAGACGCGATGAAACAATCAAGAAAAATGTTGATAAAGAAACCGCTGACAGAGTTATCGCTTTTATAGAAGAAAACGGACTTGAGCGTCAGGTTTATCTTGAGGCTACAAATAAGCGCTACTATACCTATGGCAATCTTGCCTCTCAAACGCTTGGTTTTACGGGCGCTGACGGTCAGGGACTTTACGGCCTTGAGTATATGTATAATGCCGAACTCACCGGAGTTGACGGCAAGTATATTACAGCGCGCGATGCTCGCGGCAATGAAATGGCGTACGATTACGAAAGTTATGTTGCGCCTATCCAAGGCTATGACATGATAACAACGCTTGATGAGCGCATTCAGCATGAACTTGATGCGCAAGTAAAAGCGGCGATTGAAGATCACGCACCGAGAAATCGTGCGGTCGGCATTGCCATGAATCCTCAAAACGGAGCGATTTATGCAATATCCGTGCAACCGGACTTTGATTTGAATGACCCTTATACCCTTGATGCTCTTTCCTCTGCGGCTCTTGAGGCAAGCGGATTTGAAGAGGGAAGTGATGAGTATCTCAATATGCTCGCATCGCTTCGACAAGTAATGTGGAGTAACAAGGCTATTACCGAACTTTACGAGCCCGGTTCCACTTTTAAGCCCGTTACAACTGCGATGGCGCTTGAAGAAAATCTTGTAAAACCGACCGAAACATTTACATGTACCGGCGGTCTTAGAGTGCAAGGTTGGTCAAAACCTATCAGCTGTCATAAAAAAGGCGGCCATGGCACAGTAACATTTGCCCGTGGCCTTCAGCAATCGTGTAACCCCGTTCTTATGGCTATCGCGGCACGAGTAGGAGTTCAGAAATTCTGCGAATACTTCGAAGCATTTGGATATCTTGACAAGAGCGGAGTGGATATTCCCGGTGAAGCACTTACTATTTTCTTCAATCAAAACTCAATGAGTAATGTTGACCTTGCCGTTGCATCTTTTGGACAGCGTTTCAAGGTTAATCCTATAAATCATCTCACCGCGATTTGCGCAATTGCAAACGGAGGATACCTTGTAACACCTCATCTTGTTGACAAGTTTGTTGATGATGACGGAAACATTGTTTTTGAATATGATGATGCTTATAAGCGTCAGGTAATAAGCACCGCTACAGCGACCACCGTAACAGAAATTCTTGAGGCGGGCGTTTCCGGTGACGGCGGCGCAAAAAATGCCTATGTCAAGGGATATAAAGTTGCCGCAAAGACCGGTACTTCTGAAAAATTTGATGGCACATCAAGTGCAACTCAGGCGGATGAAGAATTTAAAGCGCGCATAAGTTCAACTGTTGCGTACGCACCCGCGGATAACCCGCAGATTGCGGTAATCGTTATGGTGGATGAACCCACGGGCGATAGCGTATACGGTAGTGTTGTTGCGGCTCCTTATGTTTCAAGATTTTTGGCAAATGTTTTGCCGTATCTCGGCATTGAACCTGAATATAATGACGAGGAACTTGCAAATGTTCAGCATACTGTTGCTCGCTACATCGGTCAAGATTCTTCTTTAGCAAAAGCCGCTATCGAAAAACTCGGCATTGCTGTTGAAATTGTCGGCGGTAACGGTGAAGTAAGCGCACAGGTTCCCAAGCGCGGAAGCGTTATTTCGACCGAAAACGGCAAAATTATTCTTTATACAAACGGTGCTGACTCTGAAAGTCAAACTGTGAAAGTGCCCTCGGTACTCGGACTTACAGCGGCAGAGGCAAATACAAAGATAATAAACGCGGGTCTTAATATTGCAATTAAGGGTGCGCAAAACTATAACAAGGGCACGGGTGCCATAGTAACTTCGCAGGATTATAATGCGGGCGAAGCGGTACCGCGCGGAACTGTAATTACCGTTGAGGTTTTGCACCTTGACGGAACGGATGACACTTACGGATATAACGGGGACTGAAAAAAACACGGAAGTTTAAATATTAAACTTTCGGAGGAGTTATGACTCTTTACAAACTTTTTGACGGTACTGATGTTGTATCAAACGAAACACTTGATATTTCGGGCGTTGCCTATGATTCGCGCAGAGTGAAAGAGGGATATGTATTTGTAGCGCTTTGCGGTTCAAATACAAACGGCGAAAAATACGCGTTTGATGCCGAAAAAAACGGCGCTGTGGCGTATGTCGGAGAAAGATATATTGACGGTCTTGAAATACCTCAGTATCTAACCTCAAATCCGCGGCGGACTCTTGCATTTATGTGCGCAAATTTCTACGAAAAACCGCAGGATAAATTGCGTATAATCGGTGTTACGGGCACAAACGGTAAAACTTCAACGGCGTTTATGCTTAAAACCGTGCTTGCTCACGGCGGCTACAAAACCGCTCTTTGCGGCACGGTAAAGAGCATGATCGGTGAGGAAGATTATGCCCCAAACCTTTCATTTGAAGATGCGTGCAATTTTCAAACAATGACCACTCCCGACCCGGATGTGCTTTATATGATGATGCGGGATATGGTTAATGCGGGTGTTGAAATTCTCGTAATGGAAATTTCATCCCATGCGCTTGCACTTGAAAAAGTGGCACCTATTAAATTTGAAATTGGAATTTTTACAAATTTATCGGCAGAACATCTTGATTTTCATAAAAACATGGATGAATATCTTTTTGCAAAGGCAAAACTGTTTTGTCAAAGCAAAAAAGGAATTTTCAATGCAGATGATTCATACGCTGATAAAATGATGCAAGTTTCACCTTGCGAAAAAATAAGTTTCGGCATTAAAAAGCGCGCTGATTATTTTGCGGAAAAGATACTTACGAAAGGCGTGCAGGGTAGTGAATATATTCTCCACTCGCAAAATTCGAGATTTAAAGTAAAAACTCAAATTCCCGGTGAATTTAATATCTATAACACAATGGCGGCGGCGGTTGCCGCGCGCGAAATGGGCGTAAATCTTATTACGGTTCAAAATGCGCTGTACTCGCTTAACGGCGTTTGCGGCAGACTTGAACGGGTGAAACTCGGTTTTGAGGGCAACGGCTTCTCTGTGTTTATTGACTATGCGCACACTCCGTTTGCGCTTGAAAATCTTTTGAAGTGTGTGGCGGGATTTCGCGATAACAATCAACGAATAGTTACACTTTTTGGTTGCGGCGGCGACCGCGACAAAGAAAAACGCGCCGTAATGGGCGCTATAGCGGTGAAAATGAGCGATTTTGTTATAATAACAAGTGACAACTCGCGAAGTGAAGAACCCAATGCAATCATCAGCGACATACTTTTGGGCATCAAGGATGAAACTAACTATAAAGTAATCGAAAATCGCCGCGAGGCGATTGAATATGCTATGGAAAATGCCACGGCGGGCGATATAATATTGCTTGTTGGCAAAGGACATGAGCAGTATGAGATAGACAAAAATGGCATGCATCCATTTTGTGAAGCGGAAATAGCACAAATGGCTCTGCAAAAAAGACAATAATTTTCGGAAAGGAGTGCAAGACATGAAAATTCAGTTAAAACTCGGTACTGTCAGCGCGGCAGAAGTTGCTTTGTTTATGAACGGTGAACTCATTGCCAATAATGGCGCGGCAGAGAATAATTCAATTGCGCTCCTCACAAATTCGGTAAATGACATTGCTCAAAACACATTGTTTATCGTTAGCGAGGAAAATTCGCTTGATGAAATGATGGCGGCGGCTAAAAAGGGTGCGTACACGGTTCTTTGTACAAAGGCGCCCGCTTCACTTGAAAAAATTCCCGATACGGCTGTAATTGTGTGTGATAACATAAACTACTCAATTGAAAGATTTGCAAAGCAATATGCAAAGCGCTCAATGCATAAAACGATAGCGCTTACGGGTTCAAAGGGCAAAACCCGTACGGGTGAGTTTGTTTATTCTGTTCTTGAGGAAAAATATAATGTTTTTGCCGAGATCGACAAAAAAGGCACAGAAAAAGACGATGTGCTTGCACTTTTAAATATCCCTGCAAATGCGGATTTCTTTCTTACCGAACTTAAAATCCGCGACAAAAAGGATATTGCACGACTTGCAAATGTTTTTGACAGCGATGTTGGAATTATTACCGAACTCAAAAGCGGTTATGGAGCGAGTGCAAATGTCGATGTTTTATCCGGTGTTAAGGCTGGTGGTGAAATTGCATTTTGTGCCGATGATGATGTGCCGGCAATGCTTTGCCGTACAGACATTTCAACAAATACAGTTTGTGTAAACGGAGCTGATGCAACTCTTTACGCCGAAAATGTTTTGGTAAATGTGGAAACCACCGTTTTTGATATTGTTGGAAACGATGTTTTGATTAAAGATGTGGAAATCCCGTTTGTCGGCGATGATAATATCAAGAGCGCACTTTTTGCGGCACTTGTTGGACTTAGATACGGTGTGAGCACAGAAAAAATACGAATGGGACTTAAAAACTGCCATTCGCCTCATCTCGGTGTAAAAGTTTATACGGTTAACGGTGTGACATTTATCGTTGACACTTCTTCTGCAACGGCTGACAGCGTGAAAAGCGGAATTGATGCAATGTGTGACATTGCAAAAAGGCACCGTGGCTCAAGAAAACTTGCTTTGCTTGGCGATATTCGAGATTTTGGACAAATTACGCGCGAAGTGCATGAAAAAATGGGCGAGTATATCGTTGAAAAGAATGTCGATAAACTCTTTACCTTTGGTATTGCCGCAGAGCAAATCGGTGTAGGCGCACGCCGCGCGGGCATGAAAAACGAAAATGTTTTTGGAAATCTTGATTTATTTTCACCGCAAAAGAGCGCGGCTGATATAGCCGCAGAGCTTAAAGCGGGAGATATTTTGTTAATTCGCATAGGGCGACAGAATGCCGCAGAGGAGATAGAACGCTACCTTTGCAGGGAACTTGAAAAATAACTTTGAAAGTTGGATTTTTTATGGCAATTGTTTATGGGGCAGTGGCACTGCTTGTCTTTATATTAACGGTAGTTTCTTTAAGAATGCTTATTCCAAAACTTCGCAGCATGAAGATGGGACAAAAAATTCTTGACATTGGCCCTCGCTGGCATAAATCCAAGGAGGGAACACCCACAATGGGCGGCCTCGGATTTGTAATTCCGGTAACTTTGGTAATGATTCTTGCAATGATTTACATACGCTTAAGCGGTGCAAGCAGTTCGGTATTGCCTTTGGCACTTACACTTTTGCTCGCGCTTGGCAACTGTGTTATCGGAGTAATTGATGATCTTACAAAGTTTAAAAAACAGCAAAACGAAGGCCTTACCGCTCCTCAAAAGTTTGCATTGCAACTTGCAATGGCAGGCGCGTTTATCGCTTTGCTTAAAATTTACGGGAAAATCGATACCACACTCTCAATTCCGTTTGCTTCTGTCAAAGTGGAACTTGGTTGGTTTTATTATGTATTTGCGCTTGTTTTTATAACGGGTATCATCAATAGCGTAAATCTTACAGACGGCCTTGACGGGCTTGCAAGTTCGGTTACTCTTGTAGTTGGTATTTTCTTTGCGGTTTTGGCATTTACAAGTGAGGGAATAGAATTTGCGGTGCTTTCGGCGTCGATTGTTGGCGCAACGCTTGGCTTTTTAATGTATAATTTTTATCCGGCGCGAGTGTTCATGGGCGATACGGGTTCGCTTTTTCTTGGTGGACTTGTAGCAGGTGCCGCATTTATGATAAACAACCCGCTTGTTGTTGCTATTGCGGGAATTATTTATATTTGCGAGGCGATGTCTGATATAATTCAGGTCGGATGCTACAAACTTACACATAAGCGTGTGTTTAAAATGGCTCCCATTCACCATCATTTTGAAAAATGCGGGTGGAGCGAAATTAAAGTTGTTGCGGTCTTTTCCGTAGTAACTGCAGTATTTTCAGTAATTGCATTTTTTGCAAGATAAGTAAAATTTGGAGGCGGTATTGTGAAAAAGAATAATTCGGTTAAAAATGCCGCACCCGTGCCGGCACAAAGAAGCAAGGCTGTACCGGCGACAAAAAATGTGTTTAACCACGATGAATACAGAGTGGTACGCGGCAATGTAGACAGTTTGTTGCTGTTTACGATTTTGATTTTGCTTGCGTTTGGACTAATAATGGTATTTAGTGCAAGTTATGCCGATGCAAGAACAAGATATGGCGACAGTTATTATTTTATCAAGCGTCAGAGCGCTATGGTTATAATTGGACTTGTAGCGATGGTGGTAGCGTCGCGCTTCCGTATAAAGTTCTACCGAAAGGCGGCTGTGCCGGCATATTGCTTTTCTGCATTGTTGCTTTTGGCGGTGCTTTTTGCGGGTGATACGGGCGGTGGCGCACAGCGTTGGATAGAAATTGGTTCGCTCCGATTTCAGCCTTCTGAAATGGCAAAATATGCGCTTATATTGATGCTTGCGTGGTATTATTCAAAGTTCCATGAAAAAGCGCTTGATTTAAAGGATAAAAAAACAGCATACATTTACGGAACAATTATTCCGCTTATGTTTATTGGTCTTATTTGCCTTTTGGTAATGCTTGAAAAGCATCTTTCGGGTATTATTATTATCAGTTTGATTGGACTTATGGTTATGGTTGTGTCCGGGACACGGCTTAAACTTTTGGGTTTGTTTGCACTTTTGGGCGGTGCCGGTATTGTAGCCCTTGCGTTATTTACTGATTACACCAAAAGAAGAATTGAAATTTGGTTTAATCCCGAAAAATTCCCACAAGAGGGCGGTTGGCAAACTTTGCAAGGTTTGCGTGCAATAGGCTCCGGCGGTATTTTCGGACTTGGCCTTGGCAATAGCAGACAGAAATACAGCTATGTTTCCCAACCTCAAAACGACTTTATTTTTACAATAACATGCGAAGAACTCGGCTTTATCGGAGCCGCCGCTGTTATAATTCTTTTCTCTATTCTTGTATGGCGCGGCGTTGTAATTGCTCTTCGTGCGCCCGACAATTTTTCTCAACTTGTTGCAATCGGTATCAGCTTTAAAGTTGCGCTTCAGGTGCTTTTGAACATTGCTGTTGTAACAAATGCGGCACCCAACACCGGTATTTCACTCCCGTTTTTTAGTTATGGCGGTACCGCTATGGTGGTTCAACTTGCCGAGATGGGCACTTTGCTTGCTATATCGCGGCATACTCTTGAAAAGAAATAGTTTTCTACATTTATTATATATATCGCTTCGCGAGAACAAACTAAA
>JAZQWE010000159.1:0-3510 GCA_045632225.1 Eubacteriales bacterium
ATAATTTGATTTAAAAAGGGAACTGTAATGCAGTTCCTTTTTTTATGCACTTGAAAATCTGCGATTTTCAAGTGGTGGCAAAGTCGCAAGTCTCGCGCCTCGCTCACCGCTCGCGACTTTCAAGGTGTAAAAAAGCCGGCGCATGTCCGTCTTTTTTACGATAATTTGATTTAAAAAAGGAACTGCATTGCAGTTCCTTTTTTGTTTATAAGGTTTGGAGAGTATGAGAACCTTTCCTTAAAAGGTTCTCATATTATAATACTGTCATCTAAACAATCTCATGCGCAAACTACGGAGCACAACTCTGCCTTTTTTGTAGAGGTAGCGGAGTTTGGTACGCTTTTGGCACTTTGCGTACATTGCGTCAATACATGATTCGTACTTGTCGATGTCGGTTTCGTAAAGTTCGCACTTCTTTCTGCACGCTTTATACTGCCAACAATATGCAAGGCGGTACCAAAGGCGGCTTTCGCGCTCGTCCTCACGCTTCCAATATGCATCAAACTGTGTCTGCATCGGCGCATACATGATGCTGTCCATTTCCTCGCGTGAGATAAGGCCCTGTTCAATTGCCATGTCGACAATATCCGTGCCGGGGAGGAAGTTTAAGCCGTGGAGCTGAAGTTCAAGCGGGGTGGCGAGCTTTTTAATGAGGTAATATGTTTCTTTAAGGTGCTCGATTTTTTCAAACGGATGTTGGAGCATAAAGTCATAACTTGCCCAAAAAGCACCGCTCTTACGGATGGTTTTGGTTGCATTTATTATGTCCTCATCGGTTTCAAAACGGTGGAAAATCTCCTTGCGGATATAGGGAGAACCCGACTGAATGCCCATGATAACCTCGGTAAGGCCAACGCTGACAAGTTTTTTAAGCTCGTCAAGTTTAACCATTTTGGGGTGTGACCAGATGGTAAAGGGCAGGTGGATATGCTTTTTGTACTCCACCATAAATTCATCAATCCAACCGGGAGTGTTGGGGAAAATTTCGTCATAGAAATGCACAAAAACAAGCTTTTTGAGGTGCTTTTTAGCCTCTTTAAGCTCTGCCATAACACTTTCAACCGAGCGTGTGCGCACATATTTTACCCCTTTGGGGAACATGCGGTGGAGATTTATGCAACAGCAATATGAGCAGGTAAAGGGGCAACCGCGGGATGCGATTACCTCATAACTCATTGCGTTAAGTTGCGGATCGCCGTATGCAACGGTGTCATTTTCAATGTAGCAGGCATTTTCCGAGTTGATGGTGGGCAGACCGTAGCCATCAATTTCCTCAAGAATATCGCCGATTTCATTTACAACCACTTCGCCGTCTTTTTTGTAGCAAAGCGAGGGGTTTTTTGTGACATCACTACCGTCAAGCATTGCATTTGCAAGCTTAACCATCGGGATTTCGCCGTCGCCGCGGATGACATACTCACCGCCCATGTTTAAAAATCTGTCGGGGAACATGGCCGCAAAAGCGCCGCCGAAAACAAGCGGAATACCGAGTGTTTTCAGTTTTTCGGTGAGTTTTTCAACACTTTCAAGGTACATGGAACTCATTACTGAAAGACCGATGAAAAGGGGATTTGCACGCATGATTTCTGCTGCACAGAGTTCGATTTCTTTTTCTGTGGCAACCTTTGGGTTTTGCGAGTTAAAGCCCTTGAAAAAGATGGTTTTAACTGAGTATCCCGCCTTTTTCATAGCGGTTTCAAGGTATCGTACACCAAGTGCCTTAGTGTTGTAAAATGCTATGAGCACAACATTTTTATTCATAAATGCCTCACTTTAAATAGGGAGTTATTAGTTCAATGAGTTCGCTTTTTGAAGCGGTTCCGGTGATTTTACACATGCGTTTAATGCGGTAGGAGATGACATTTTCCGATGTGTAAAGGCGCTCTGACATTTTTGGGTATGTGTCGCCTGCGAGCAGACCGTCTAAAATTCCGCGGTCAAGGTCATCGCTTTGGAGCAACAGCATTTCAATATCAAAAAAGCGGCGGACGGAAGGGTCGCTGTAAAAGTCAAGCGAATTTGCGGTAGGGAGCCCCGCATTTTCCGGAACAAAGGCAAGAGTGCCGTTTGCGGGGGCAAAATCTGTTGAGCCGCGCACGGTGAGTTTTGCCTCAACAAGCACGGTTAGCGCCACATTTGCAAGGTTTTTCATCAGCGATGAGTAGGCGTTTACCGCTTGGATGCCCGTTTGCTCCTGATCGGCGGCAACCGATGTCAGCGACGGCACAGAGTGCTCCGCAAGCATGGTCGAGTAGCCGCAGGAGATTACAAAAAGGTCACGGGGAACATTGATATTGCTGTCGCGCAGCCATCTCAAAAGCAGAAACGCGGCAACCTCATTAACGCAAATAACGGCGTTGTATTTTGAAATATTGCTTACAAATTTTTCTCTGCACTCGCTGATTGCGCCAAGGTTGTAGTAGGTGTCCTCTTCCAAACAGCGGCCAACGGAGTTTTGGTATTGCGCAAAAACCTCAAGGCGGAGTTTATCCGTGGACGAGGCAGGGTTTGCGCCAAAGAGTGCAATGCGGTCGCGGTTATGGGAGAGCAGGTATGCAAGACTTTTTTCCATGGCGTCGCGGCAATTGAGGAGCACGCGTGAGCATGTGCCCGAAAACTCCTCGTAGCCATAGTTCAAAAGGAGTGTGTGAACGCCCTTGAATGCGAGATATGCAAGGTCATTGATTGTGTTTTTCGGCGAAAAGCCGATGTACATAATGACTTTTTTTTCGTTTGGCGTAAAGACCGTGTCAAGGTCGATATCGGCAATTGCCGTGTTTTCGATATATACGGGTGTGTATCTTTTGCGCAAAATTTCGGCAGAAACAGCGCGCAAAGAAAAGCGTGACCAAAACGATTCTTTACAATCGGGGTGTATGTAGATTACTATGCGCATGGTATATCTCCTATTTCATATAGGGCGAAATCAGCGCAATAAGTTCACTCTTTTTAGTGGTGTTTGTGATTTTGCACATGCGTTTTATGCGGTATGAAATAACATTTTCAGAGGTGTAAAGGCGCTCTGCAATGCTCGGATATGTTTCGCCGGATAAAATTCCGTCTAAAATTCCTCGGTCAAGATCATCGCTTTGGAGCAAAAGAGACTCAACACGGAAAATTTCACGGATGACGGGGTCATCGTAAAAGTCGACATTGGGAACTTGTTTTGAAAGCGAAGTTGTGATTTCTTCGCCGCCGTCGGGGTCAAAATTGGTGGATGCGCGCACGGTGAGCTTGGCTTCAACTTTCACCGAAAGCGCAACATCGCACGGGTTTTTGTAAAGGTATGTGTATGTCAGCACCGCCTGACGGCCAAGTTCATACTGGTCGGCAAAAACGGTGGTGATTGTGGTAGATGCTATTGATGAGAGGATTGACGAGCCGCCGCACGCGGTGACATACATGTCCTCGGGTACGCGCACGCCAATGTTCTTTAAGCTCTGTATAAGGGCAAGTGCAACCACATCGTTTGAGCAGATAACGGCGTTGTAATCGCCATGGTTTTCGGCA
>JAZQWE010000160.1:0-2764 GCA_045632225.1 Eubacteriales bacterium
CCCCCTCCCTTTAGGCAAGGGAGGCAAAATATCATGTATTTACATGCAGGAAATAACAAAATCATTCGCACAAAGAGCATTATCGGTATATTTGATATGGATAATGCAACTCTCGGTTCCGACACGCGCACTTTTTTAAAAAAGGTGCAAAATGACGGCCTTTTGGAAGTTTCCAAAGAGGAAATACCGAAATCATTTATTTTGTATGATAAAAATAAAAATATAAAGCAAACAGCGGTTTGTATTTCGCAGCTTTCAAGCGTATCAATAGCAAGCCGCGCAAAGAAATCTATTGAGTAGAACGGGGTATGTATTGTCAGAACCTTTTTAGGAAAGGTTGTGACACCTCCAAACCTTATTGTAAAAAATTATTGTCAGTAGCCATGGCTACAAATATATATTTTTACAGTTATTCTTTGGTTCTTTCTTTTAAAGAAAGAACGCCTTCGTTTACAAAATAGATTTAACGAAAAGGAGAAATCAATGGAAGAGATGTTAAACCAAAACACCTATGATGACAGTCAGATACAGGTGCTTGAGGGGCTCGAGGCGGTAAGAAAGCGTCCGGGTATGTACATCGGTACAACGTCGGAAAAAGGACTTCATCATCTTGTATACGAGATTGTTGACAACTCCATCGACGAGGCACTTGCAGGCGAGTGCAAACAGATAACCGTAGAAATCCACACGGACGGAAGTGTTTCCGTACAGGATGACGGCCGAGGAATTCCCAGCGGTATTCACCCAACAAAGGGTGTGCCCACGCTTGAAGTTGTATACACAATGCTTCACGCGGGCGGTAAATTCGGCGGTGGGGGATACAAGATTGCCGGCGGTCTTCACGGCGTTGGTGCATCGGTTGTAAACGCGCTTTCCGAATGGCTTGAAATTGAAAACTATAATAACGGTAAAAAGTGTACAGAGCGCTTTGAAAAGGGCAAGATTGCAAGAGCGTTCCATGAAGAGGAGGACACAAGCGGCCGTCACGGTGTTTATGTTCGCTTTAAGCCGGACCCCACAATTTTTACCGATACAACTACATTTGTTTATGATATTTTGCTCAAGCGTATGCGCGAGCAGGCGTTCCTTAACGCGGGTGTGCACATTGTTCTTCGCGACAATCGTGAAAACCCCGTAGTTGAGGATGACCTTTGCTATGACGGCGGTATTGTAAACTTTGTTGAGTATATCAACAGAGAAAAGGCGGCAACGCCCATTCACGAAAAAATCATTTACATCAGCGGTAAAAAAGGTGACACCGTTGCCGAAGTTGCGCTCCAGTACAACGACAGTTACAGCGAGGCGATTGTTGCATTTGCAAACAACATGTCCACGGTAGACGGCGGTACACATGTTGACGGATTTAAACTTGCGCTCCTTCGCGTAATCAAAACCTATGCCGAAAAACTCAAGCTCCGCAAGGAAAAAGACCCCAAACTTGAATACAAGGATGTGCTTGAGGGACTTTGCGCAATTATCAGCGTAAAACTCACCGATGCACAGTTTGAAAGCCAGACCAAGGCAAAACTCGGTAACAGCGATGTAAAAACATTGGTTAACGGTATTGTTGGCGAAAAACTTGAGGAATTCTTTGAAGAAAACCCCTCCGAGGCAAGACAGATTATCGAAAAAATCATCTCTGCTTCGCTTGCAAGAGAGGCGGCGCGCAAAGCGCGTGAAAATGTTCGCCGCAAGGGCGCGCTTGAGCATACAACACTCCCCGGCAAGCTTGCTGACTGTCAGTCCAAATCGCGCGAACTTACCGAACTCTACCTCGTAGAGGGAGACTCCGCGGGAGGCTCTGCAAAGAGCGGACGCGACTCGCGTTATCAGGCAATTCTGCCGCTTCGCGGTAAGGTACTTAATGTTGAAAAGTCCCGTGCTGACAAGGTTTACGGCAACGAGTCGCTCACACCTATTATCGCGGCACTCGGTTGCGGTATCGGCGACAGTTTCAACATGGAAAAACTCCGTTACGGCAAAATAATCATCATGGCCGATGCCGATGTCGACGGTTCGCACATTCAAATTTTGCTTCTCACATTCTTCTACCGTCACATGAAAGAACTCATTGAGGACGGACATATCTATCTTGCAATGCCTCCGCTTTATAAGGTGCATGACGGCAAGCGCCAGAGATATGCATATTCCGATGCCGAGCGCGACGAAATTATTGCAGAATGGGGCGCGTCAAACCGCATTAAAGCAGACAGATATAAGGGTCTTGGTGAAATGAACGCCGACCAGCTCTTTGAAACCACAATGGATCCCAAAACAAGAACTCTCAAACTTGTAACCATCGACGATGCAATCGCGTGCGACCAGATTTTCTCTGTTTGCATGGGTGATAAAGTAGAACCCCGCCGCGAATTCATTGAGAAGAACGCAAAGTTTGCAGAAAATCTTGATATTTAGTATTTGTATAAAAAATTATTTCCCAAAGATTTTGTACAGACAAAACCGCGCTTTTCACATACAAATCCACATTGACTTTTCTTTACGGCAAAAGGGAAAATTAACCTTTCCCACATTTGCACAACCAAAAGTTTTCCACACAAAAAAATGTGGATAATGTGGAAAAAGTATAGAAAAATTAAAAAATAAACACAAGCATGTAGGGGCGATTAGTAATCGCCCGAAAAGCACGGATTAGATGTTTTACAAGCGGGCGAGTGATAATCGCCCCTACTATAAATCTACTTTTCAATAATTTAAGGAAAATAAAATGGCTAAAAAGAACACGATATTAAGTGAATCAATTGAA
>JAZQWE010000161.1:0-2179 GCA_045632225.1 Eubacteriales bacterium
GGATTGTGCTCATGATACCGCTCTGGATTGCAGCATAGTCATTAAGAGCCTTTGCCATTGGAGCAAGGCAGTTAGTGGTGCATGATGCAGCAGAAATGATGGTGTCATCAGCAGTAAGAGTATCTTCGTTTACGCTGTAAACGATGGTAGGAAGATCCTTACCTGCGGGAGCAGAGATAACAACTTTCTTTGCGCCAGCGTCGATGTGAGCCTGAGACTTTTCCTTGGAGCAGTAGAAACCGGTGCACTCAAGAACAACATCTACATCAAGTTCGCCCCAAGGAAGATCCTTAGCGTCCTTTTCTGCATAGATCTTGAGAGTCTTGCCGTCTACAGTGATTGTACCTGCTTCGTCATCAGCAGCTACGGTGTGAAGGTTCTGGCCAACTGTGCCGCAGTAGCCGCCCTGAGCGGTGTCATACTTGAGAAGGTGAGCGAGCATGGAAGGCTTGGTAAGGTCGTTGATTGCAACTACCTCATAACCATCTGCGCCGAACATCTGTCTGAAAGCAAGACGACCGATTCTGCCGAAACCGTTAATAGCAACTTTTACTGCCATTTTTTTAGTCCTCCGAATATATAAAAAATTTTTGAATGCTTTTTTTGGATATTTTGGGCATATCCTTATCTATTTTACCACAAATTTTCAAATATACAAGTATTATTTGCAAAAAATCTCAAATTTGTTAAATTACTAACACAGTTAGTAGCGTATATAAGCGTTTTTATGAAAATTACACAGTTATTTCTTCTTTTTAAACTTATATGCATAAGTTCCGAAGAGGAATTTGGGGAGTTTCATCATTCTGCCAAGGCGCCAAGGCTCCTTGATAAGTCTGTAAAGCCACTCACACGAAAGTGCAATAAATATCTTCGGCGCACGCTTTACCGTGCCCGCATATACATCAAGGCTACCGCCAAGACCCATGCACATGCGCACATTTTTAAGGTTTGCCTTGTTTGCATTTATCCACTTTTCCTGCGCGGGTACACCAAGGCATACAAAGAGAAGCTTTGCACCGCTTTCGTTAATCTTTGCAACAACAGCGTCATTTTCTTCGCCTTCTTTTTTAAAGTAGCCGTCATTGGTGCCGACAACTTTAAGTCCTTGGTACTTTTCGCTCATTTTTCTTGCCGCCTCATCAGCAACGCCGGGCTTTGAGCCAAGAAAGAATACTCCGTCACCGCTTTTTGCGCAGTACTCAAGCATTCTTTCGCCAAGTTCGACACCCGCAACCTTACCTTTCACGGGGGTGCCAAGTATCTTTGCCGCCTTTACAACGCCGGCGCCGTCTGCTACAACCATGTCGCCGCTGTTATAAAGGTCATAATATTCATTTTGTTCAATGCAAAGCTGTACAATTTCTGCATTGGGAGTAAAAACGGTGCAAACCTTGTCGCCCGCAAGCATTTCGCGTCCGACCTCTGCCGCTTCGAGCGGAGATACATTCAAAAATTCAACACCGCGTATATTTATTTTTTCGTAGTTTGCCATAATAGCCTCCGAAACATTGACATCTTTTTAATTGTAACACAAGTTGAAGTTTTAGTCAATTCTCATACAATCTTTTTCACGAATACTCTTCAAAAAACCAAGCAACATAACTTTCAATTCTTGCATTGACCGATTTGGAAATCCATGGTATAATCATTCTGTTAATAAAAATCAGAAACGGAGAAAAGCAGATGGAGAAACTCTATGGCAATGTTGTAGTCGGTCAGTCCGGCGGCCCCACCGCCGCTATCAACGCTACCCTTTCGGGCGTTATCCGCGGCGCACTCGCGGGCGTTGAAAAGGGATTTATCGGCAAAGTTTACGGTATGAGAAACGGTATCGAGGGTCTTTTGGAAGAAAGACTTGTTGACCTTGGTAAAATTTTCACATCCGAACAGCATTTCACCGACCTTGAGCACACCCCCGCCGCGGCACTCGGTTCTTGCCGCAAAAAGCTCCCCAATCCTAAAGACGATACCGCGTTTTTTGAAAATCTTATTGAAATTTTCAAGAAGTATGACATCCGCTACTTCTTCTACATCGGCGGTAATGACTCGATGGACACCGTAATGAAACTCAGCGAGTATGTGTCCACTATTGATTACGAAATGCGCGTAATCGGCGTGCCGAAAACCATTGACAATGACCTTTCGGGCACCGACCACACTCCCGGCTTTGGATCCG
>JAZQWE010000162.1:0-2760 GCA_045632225.1 Eubacteriales bacterium
GCTTGATACAGTTTATTTTCTTGAAGGTGTACAAAACGGGGGTGAAAAATAATGAATATTAAAGTTTTTGAAAGCAAAAAACTTGAAGAAAAGTATTATTCATTCACTCATGAAAGCGGACTTAGAGTTTTTGTTTTTCCCAAGGCTCTTCGCACATCCTATGCACTTTTTGCAACCAGATACGGTTCACTTGAAAACTGTTTCAAACTTGCCGGCGAGGATGATTTTGTAAAGGTTCCCGCAGGTATTGCTCATTTTCTTGAACACAAAATGTTTGAAAATGAAGACGGAAAGGATACTTTTGAACTTTTTGGAAGAACGGGTGCAAGCGCCAATGCATATACCTCGTTTGACAAAACCGCGTATCTTTTTTCGTCCACCGATAATTTTTATGATTCGCTTGAAATTTTGCTCGATTTTGTAACGCACCCTTATTTCACGCCTGAAACCGTGGCAAAGGAGCAGGGAATTATTGCTCAAGAAATTCAAATGTATGAGGATAATCCCAATACCCGAGTTTACTACGAGCTCATGAGAGCACTTTATAAAAATCATGATGTGCGCACCGAAATCGCAGGTTCGGTTGAATCTATTGCAGAAATTACTTCTGATTTGCTTTATAAATGCTATAACACATTTTATAATTTAAACAACATGGTTCTTTGCGTTTGCGGCGATGTTGATGTGGAAAGCACTTGCAAGATTTTGGATAAAACTCTTAAAAATGCGCCAAAACTCGATGTAGTTCGCAATTATCCCAAAGAAGATGCCGCTGTTTTTAAACTTCGCAACGAAATTAAAATGCAGGTTTCAAGACCGCAGTTTGCAATCGGTGTTAAGAATGTGGACATTCCTACAGATTTGCACGAATTTTCAAAAAAAGATTTCGGTATGAGAATTTTAAATGAAATTTTGTTTAGTTCCTCAACTGACTTCTATAACGAAATGTATGAAAAGGGAATTCTTAATTCACAGTTTTCTTGTGAATACGATTCTGCATCTTCGTTTGCATACAATTATTATTCGGGCGAAACTGACAATCCCGATGAATTTCTTGAAATTTTGAAAAAATATATCAAAGAAATGCAAAGCAAGCCGCTTGATAATGATGCATTTTTGCGTGCAAAGAGAACTGTCTATGCCGACTTTGTCCGTTTGTTTGACAGCACCGATGAAATTGCAAACGAGCTTGTGGCATACGCTCTTTTAGACATGGATTTGTTTGATAATGTCGATATTCTTGACAGTATTGATATAAGTTATGTCGAAAAACTGTTACGCGAGTCTTTCAAGGACGAATACTTCGCAATTTCAATTGTTTCCCCCATTAAGTGAGGTTTATATGCTTAATTTACTTTCAAAGGTAACTACGATTTCTTTCCCCGGTCTTGGTATCGGGGAGTTTGAAATCAGCAATATTGCCGTTTCTGCCGATTCGCTTGCCATTTTTAAAAAGATTTTCGGAGAAAGCTGGCAGGGAATTGCTTGGTACGGCGTGATTATAATGGTAGGCATTTTACTCTCTGCCATTTACGGAATATGGCGCGGTCACAGCGAAGGCCTTTCTACCGATGATATGCTCGATGTAATTTTGACCGCTGTAATCATCAGCGTAATCGGTGCAAGAATGTACTATGTAATTTTTTACGGTGGCTTTGATTCACTCTATGATGTAATCGCTGTTTGGAATGGCGGTCTTGCTATTTACGGCGCAGTAATTGGCGGTATTATATCGCTTATCATCATGGCAAAAATCAAAAAGAGAAGTCCGCTTGTTTTGCTTGATATTGGTGCCTCATCTATTATTTTAGGGCAGGCGATTGGTCGCTGGGGCAACTTTATGAATGTAGAGGCATACGGATATGAAACAGACTTGCCATGGCGAATGGGTATAGGTGTTGGAGAAAGAGCAATTTTTGTTCATCCCACATTCCTTTATGAATCCCTTTGGAATATTGTCGGATTTTTTGTAATTTGGTATTTTTACAATCACAAAAAATACAATGGACAGATTTTTTTAACATATCTTGCTTGGTACGGCTTTGGAAGAATGCTTATTGAAGGACTTCGTACTGACAGTTTGTGGCTGATTCCAGATGTTATCCGCGTTTCGCAACTGCTTGGAGCGATTTTCTTTGTGGTTTGTACTGCAATTTTAGTTTATATTGGAATTAAAAGACATAAAAATGAGGTTGAAAATGGCGACAATAATTGACGGCAAGGCTACCGCTAAAGCTGTGCGCGAAAATATTAAAAACGATGTTGATGCTTTTTTCAAAAGTAGTGGCAAGGTTCCCGGACTTGCGGTAATTATCGTTGGCGAAAATCCCGCATCGCAGGTTTATGTCAAAAACAAACAAAAAGCATGCCAAGAAGTCGGCATGTATTCTGTAGTTCATGAACTCCCCGAAAACACTACCGAGGAAGAGTTGTTAACACTTATTGACAAGCTTAACGGTGATGAGAAAATCAACGGTATTTTAGTTCAACTTCCACTTCCCAAACATCTAAATGAAGAAAAAGTTTTGCTTAAAATTTCTCCTAAAAAAGATGTTGATGCCTTTCACCCCGAAAATGTTGGCAAAATCATGATTGGAAACTTTAGTATTTTGCCCTGCACACCTGCCGGTGTTATGGAACTTTTAAAGCATTACAACATCGATATCAACAAAAAGCACTGTGTTATTATCGGCAGAAGCAATATCGTCGGTAAACCGCAAGCAATGCTTATGCTAAAGGAAAATGCTACTGTAACCATCT
>JAZQWE010000163.1:0-1854 GCA_045632225.1 Eubacteriales bacterium
ACATTGAGAGAGTTATAAGACTTGCCGAGAATAAGGGCAAAGAACTTACATGGAGCGATTTTCAGATGTATAACGCTACCGAAACAGGTTCCGGTCTTTACATTTTGATATATGACATTGATGAAACATTTGATTTGATGATAGGCGGCGGAGCTCCCGTTTCACCTCCGATGTATATAAGACTTGTCACAAAGGCTGACAGAGATAATTATATTGACATCAGAACAGAAGATGTTGAGGCGTTTATATCAGAAAATATAAAAGAGGAATCTGCAACCGAAACATCCGAGCTTCTTTGCGGATACCCTAAAGCATCAGATTTTGTGTTGACAGAAGCCGATATAGAGACTATCGCACTTGAACACTGCAAACATAATTATGATTATATCGAAACAACCTATGATGCCGACAATAAAAAATGGCAGGTTGAATTTTGGGAGAACGGCGCAAAGCTTGCAGCTCAAAGAGTTACACTTGATTCCAATGGCAATCTCTTAGGTACTTGGTTCGCAGAATAAAAAAAGGAGGCAAAAATGAAAAGGTTAGTTTCTCTCATACTTACACTCGCTCTTGCGTTATCGGTATTTACTGCATGTGATATTCCGCAGTCCGATGACTTGATGAATGGTGTTAATCCCAATCCCGATGTATCGAAAGAGGTCGAGCTTGTTGACGTCAGCGATGCCGCAGTAACAGATTTTGCAGTTCGGCTGTTTAAGGCAAGTATGGAAGATGGAGAAAATACTCTTATTTCTCCGTTGTCAGTTCTTGTTGCCCTCTCCATGACTGCAAACGGTGCCAACAACGAAACGCTTACACAAATGCAGAGCGTACTTGGGATGCCAATATCCGAATTAAACACATGGATTCACAGTTACATTGAGAATCTTCCCGAAGAAGAAAAGTACAAACTGAGTCTTGCCAATTCTATTTGGTTTACCGATGACGAGCGTTTTACCGTCAATCAGGACTTCCTTCAGACAAATGCCGACTATTACGGCGCCGACATATACCGCGCTGCATTTAATGATGCCACCTGTAAAGAAATTAACAAGTGGGTGGAGGATAAAACCGACGGCATGATTAAAAATATTCTTGACGAAATCCCTCCGGAAGCTGTTATGTATCTCATAAATGCGCTCGCATTTGATGCTGAGTGGCAAGACATCTATAACGAATATGCGATAAGCAAAGAACAGTTCACAACCGAGAATGGAATCAAGCAGAATGTTGACATGATGCGTTCCGAAGAAAGCGTGTATCTTGAAGATAAAAAGGCTACAGGTTTTATCAAATATTATAAGGACCGCAAATATGCCTTTGCCGCTCTCCTTCCAAATGAAGGTGTGAGTGTTTTCGAGTATGTTGCTACCCTTGACGGAGAGCATCTGAATAATCTTCTAACGAATGCCGAGCCTGCTACTGTCTACACCTCCATTCCTAAATTTGAAACGGAATATGATGTAGAAATGAGTGATATACTCTGCGATATGGGAATGCCGAATGCTTTTAGCGGCGCTATGGCTGATTTCAATAAACTCGGTCATTCTACCGCGGGAAATATCTTCATCAGCCGTGTAATTCACAAGACATTCATCAGCGTTGATGAACGCGGTACAAAAGCCGGCGCCGCAACAGTCGTGGAAGCGGTTGACGAATGTGCCCCGGTAATTATAGACCCCAAGCAAGTATTCCTCGACAGACCGTTTGTATATATGCTCATCGACTGCGAAACAAATCTTCCGTTCTTCATCGGCACGATGATGGAAGTTGAAGATTAAGAGTGCCAAATCATAAGAGCGGTAAAACCATTCATAAAAAATTAAAAAAGCGAGGGACAATAGTGTGAAGTTG
>JAZQWE010000164.1:0-1525 GCA_045632225.1 Eubacteriales bacterium
ACATTCATGCTCCGCGCAATCGGATACAAGGATGCAGAGGGCGACTTTGTATGGAACAATCCCTTTGCACTCGCAAAGAAAATCGGCATGAATGACAGCGACAGCGCTGCGGCAACCTTTGTTCGCGGCGATGCATTCCGCATTTCCTTTAACGCGCTCTATGCAACCGCAAAGAACGAAAAGAAAGTTTATGACAACCTTGCGGCATCGGGCGTTTTTGCCTTGGGCGACCTCACAAACGCGGCAAATGTAGCACTTGCCTCCATCGCGCTTGAAAAGCCCGTTGCAACCACTCTCAAAACCGCTCCCAAAGAAACCGCAAGCGACTACTATGTACTCTCAAAGGCTGATTACATGGACAAGACAACCGCAGGTTTCCTCGGTCAGATAATCGGCTTCCTCTCCGACTACAAGTATGTATGGAACAAAAACGGCACACCCAGAGTAGCACTTCCCGAAGAGTGGTGGCTTGGTATTTGCCGCGGTAACGATGTTGCCGGCAACCCCTACCACACCAAGATTATCAAACTCTACTGGAACGATGAAACAAACATGTGGGACAACTGGATTGCCGATGCATATTCAATCGACATCCTCGGTCAGCACATTCTCCGCGACATGCGCGAAAATTACGGCACATTCACCACAAAGGTTATCACCGACGGTTGGGTAAAATACGCTCCCTGGGATATGGGCGGCGGTGCACGCTACAACGGTGCATACAACCTTGCAAGCAAATACGGCTACATCACCCCCTACCTTGGCATGGCTGAATTCGGCAACGAATACTCATGGTGCCAGGAGCCTTGGATCGGTAATGACGGTCTTGGCATGGCGGCGGCAGGTATGCCCAACCTTGCACTCAAGCTCACTCGCGCATACGGCCGCGTAACCGGTGATTCCGACAATGTTCGCTGGCTCGACTTTGTTGCAGCAATGTCCTCAATGGCATATTTCGAAAGCGACCTCAAGACACTTATTGAAAATGCGCGCGCAGTATTCCCTGCAGATGCATACGAAAACGAAGTTATTGACATGTGCTACGAGCTCTATGCAAGATACCCGAGCAACTGGCGCTATGCAATCATCGCGGCAGAAGAAGAATGTGCTCGCCGCTTCTACTACCTCCACACAGAAAAGTCCACCAACGAGCAGGGTCGTTGCGAAGTTAACTTTGCATTTATGGTTTTGGCACTTCTCTACGGTGAAGGCGACTACATGCAGACTGCAAAAATCCTTTCCCTTTGCGGATATGACACACGCGGAACAATCATGCTTCCCGTACTTGGCATTATCGGCGGTATGGATGTTATCCCCGCTGAAGCAAAGGCTGTTACATGGCAGGACGGCAAGGGTATGATTGTTAACAAGGCTGTTCCCGATACCGTTTTTGGCGTTTGGATGTTTGCAGAGGGCCTTCCCGAAACATACTCAATCGCAAGCGTAATTGACCTCTACCGCGACAACTTTGAATGGTTGCTCGTTCAAAACGGCGGTAAGATTGAGGGCGATTACTACTACATCC
>JAZQWE010000165.1:0-12430 GCA_045632225.1 Eubacteriales bacterium
AAATCGAAAACTGGAGCCGCCCCTCCTTTGTTAACCATGACTCAATGTTTGTGGCTGTAATCAAGGAGTCAAGCGTTGAAGAGGCTATAATTGCTATGGCCATCGGTGAAGAAAAGGGCGCAATGGGCTTTGATGTGCATCTTAACTATCTGTACAACGCGGGACTTTTGAGTGTGGAAAATCTTTCAAAGATTTTCAAATCCACAACCAAACCCGTGCTTGCAATCAACTACAACGGTAATATCTCCCAAGAACTTCGCCGCGAGCAACTTGTAACAGCTATCAACGCGGGCGCGGCGGCAATTGACTTGCCCGCATTTATGTTCTGCGATGTTACATCCACAAAGACGCACACCGCCGAAAATATTGAATATTGGGAAAATCTCGGCTTTGGCATGTCATTTGTGTCGACAACTCCCGAAGAAACCCCCATTGACCCTGTAACAATTGAAAGACAAAAAGCGTTTATTGAAAGCATCCACGAAATGGGCATTGAAGTGCTCATCTCTTGCCATGTTGATGTGGTTTTCACCAAGGAGCAGATGGTGGACTATATCCGTTTCAATGCCGCAAAGGGTGTTGATGTTGTAAAACTCGTTGCATACGGCTACACAACCGAAGATGTTGCCGCTTGCGTAGAAGCGTGCAAGACCTTGCGCGATGACGAAACCCTTGGCGCAAAGTTCTCTGCGCATCTTTCGGGCGGCTCAACCGCGTACATCACCCGTGTTCTTTGCCCCGTTTTCTACGGCTCGTATGTGGCATTCTGTTACCCCGAACTCACCTATAAGCAGGATGCAAAACAGTTGGATATGGACATGGCAACCGAGGTAATTGCGGCAGGAGTTGGAGCCGACAAGGATATTTCCATTGACGGTGCAATCGCGCGTCTTTTAAGCGTGAGCCGGCACGAACAACTTATTTATCTTGTAAGCGAGTACGAAAACGGCGCTGTTGTCGGCAAAGCCTATGGCTCAACCACCGATTTTAGCGATAATTGGTCATTTGACGGCAACGATTATTTCCTTTTGCTCCGCGATGTGGAAAATACCACATCCTACAACATGCGTGCCCATGCCTACAATGAAAAAAAGGCAAACGCTTCTTCGCTTTACATCAGCACCTCAATCAGCGGTAGTTTTACCCCTTATGTAAGCTCAAGCCGCGTTCCCAAAGCGGGTGTTTATATTGGAACTGAGGAAAAAATGGTTGCTTGGGTTTATAATTTAAACAAAAAAACCTTTGACCTTGTGTCAAATCCCGAGTACGCATTTTCATTTGACAACGGTATTAAAAAGGATGTTCTTGTATCAAGCGGACTTATCACTCCTGTTTCAATTGAAGCCGATGTTACAAGCGGCGGCGAGATAAAACTCGGCATGAGAATGAGCGAAAGCACCCTTGACCTTTATGCAGGCACAACCGAACTTGTAAAAATTGCATCCCTCCCTCTTGATGAGGCATTGCTTGCAATGATTGGCACAAATGAAGATGGCCTTTACAACATCGGCGTCCTCTCCGAAATTTACATGGGCAGCTCGTCAGTTGGCATGGAAAACAGCCTGACTTTTGCAAATGTAAGTTATGAACAACTTGTTGGCGATGCAAACGGCGACGGCGCTCTTGATATTAAGGATGTACTTCTTGCGGTAAAGGCATTGTGCAACAATAAATACGATGTTTCCCTTGATACCGACGAGGACGGCGCAATCTCCGTATTTGATATACTCTACATTTTAAAGGCTGTTATGGCTGTTGAATAAGATATAATTTAAAATCCGTGCGCGTTCCGGGCACTTATTTTTGCGTTCGCGCCGCGATTGATAAATTTATGAAATTCAAGTGGGAAATTTTATCAAACGAGATAAAAAATATCAAATATGGCATTGATTTTGATATGAAAAAAGAGTAATATGAAAACATAATTACTATAAAAAACGGAGGGGTATAAAATGAGTTATACAGATCCTATCAATTTTGACTTTAGCGGCAAGGCTGCTGTTGTTACCGGTGCCGCAAGCGGCATTGGTCGCCTTACTGCAGAGCGTTTTGCAGAAATGGGTGCGGATGTGGTTCTTACCGACATCAATAAAGAAGTAATCGACACCGTTGCCGCTGAAATTGTTGCAAAGGGTGGCAAGGCTGTGGCAGTTGCCGCTGATGTGCGCAACTTTAACGAGGTTATGGAAGTTCGCAACAAGGCAATGGAAACCTACGGCAGAATTGACTTTTTAATCAACTGCGCGGGCGGTGCATCCGGCCGTATCAACCAGGTTAAAGAATCGTTCCGTGATTGGCCCATAGAGGCGCTTGATTGGGGCATTGATGTAAATCTCAAGGGCCCGATGTACATGACACGCGCATGCATTGGCGATATGATTGACGGCGGCAACGGCGGCGTTATCATTTACCTTGGTAGCGCGGTTGGCTCTCGCGGTGGCAACGGCGGTAGTGCAGACTACTCCACCTCAAAGGCGGGTCTTATGTTTGGCTTGACCAAGTCTATGGCACAGTACGGTGCACCCCATAACATCCGTTGCAACGCTGTATCTCCCGGACCTGTTCTCACCCGTGAGGCAATGGCTAAAACTCCCACTCTCCTTGGCAGAGCGGCAGAACCCATTGAAATTGTTAACCTTATTACATATCTTTGCAGCGATCAGGCATCCTTTATCACCGGTTCAAACTATGCAATTGATGCCGGCCGTGCTTGCCAGCATAGATAAACATTTATTTCGCATTGTGATAGATTATAGGTTAGCGAAGTAATTTCGATGAAACACAGTATGGGGCGGAGACATCACACGCCCCGCATGAACTGTGGTTAAAACGGGATGTCCAGGGGCCATCCCCTACGGATTTGTGGTCCCAATTTTACTCCCATAACCTATAATTTACATACCGGTATAACAAAAAACCATCCGCATAGCGGATGGTTTTTTATTGTACTTTTTACTTGTCAAGTTCTGCAATCGCTTCTTCTTCGATCTTTTCATCGTAGGAGATAACGGGAGCAACATCCTTGTTCTTAACCTTACGGTCAACATAGTTCTTTGTAATTTTAACTACAAGAGGAATCATAAAGAGTACGCCGATAAGGTTGGGGATCATCATAAGACCGTTGAAGGTGTCGGAGATGTCCCATGCGAGAGAAGATGTGAGAACCGCACCGAAGATGATGGTGCAAACATGGATAATTCTAAATACAAATGTGGTCTTTGCGCCAAAGAGGTATTCCCAAGCCTTGGAGCCGTAGTGGGACCAGCCGAGAACGGTGGTAAATGCAAAGAGGAACATTGCAATTGCAACAAACTTTTCGCCGATATTGCACCAAGAGAATACTTCGTTAAATGCGCCACCAACGAGGGTTGCATCGGTATAGCCACCGGAAATCACACCGGTTGCCGCATTGAATACACCGCCGTTAAGACCGCCGGAGGTAAGAACAACAAGTGCGGTCATGGTGCAAACTACCATGGTGTCTGCAAATACTTCAAAGATACCCCACATACCCTGCTTAACAGGTTCCTTAACAGCGGAGTTGGAGTGTACCATAACAGAAGAACCAAGACCTGCTTCGTTGGAGAATACGCCGCGCTTGAAGCCGTTGGTCATGGAGATGATAACAGCACCGATACCGCCGCCTACGAAGGCTTCGGGCTTGAATGCGTTAACAAAGATTGCCTTGAATGCAGGGATAATTGCGCTGTAGTTAATGCCGATGATTACAAGGCTGCCTGCAATAAAGAGTACAACCATGAAAGGAACAATCTTTTCTGCAACATTTGCAATTCTCTTAACACCGCCAAGGGTAATAACGGCGGTGAGAATCATAAGGAGCACGCCAAGGAGAATATTGTAAAGGGAAACGCTCTCAAAAACAGTAACAGAAGAAAGCGCGCTTACATCAAAAGCAGATGCAACATTTGCAACAATCTTGTTTACCTGACCCATTGAGCCGATACCGAAAGCCGCGAGCATTGTGAAGATGCAGAAGAGAACTGCAAGGATTTTGCCAAGGGGCTTAAATGTTGCCTTGCCGTGTCTGTCTTCATACTTGAAGCCGCCAAGACCGTCTTGGAGGTAGTACATGGCACCGCCGGACCATTCACCTTCGCTGTTCTTGCGTCTGAAGTAGATGCCGAGAACATTTTCTGCGTAGTTTGTCATCATACCGAAGAATGCGGCAACCCACATCCAGAAAACTGCGCCCGCGCCGCCCATGCAGATAGCAGCCGCAACGCCGGCAATGTTACCGGTACCAACGGTTGCCGCCAAAGCGGTACAAAGAGCCTGGAAGGGAGAGATAACGCCCTTTTCTTTGCGATGTTTCAAAACATCCTTTGAAAAAAGGCTACCGATTGTGTTTTTCCACCAAAGTGCGATATGGGAAACCTGGAAAAACTTTGTGGCGAGGGTAACAATAATACCTGTACCAATGAGAAGTGCAAGGCCGAAAATACCCCACACTACGCCGTTAATCGAATTATTGACATTCGTTACGGCTTCGAGAAATGCGTTCATAATGAACCTCCTGGTTTGATTGCGGGAGCCAAGCCCGCAGATTTTGTTGGGCGTATTTTCGCCCGTTCTGCTACAAAGCCCTTGGCAATATACACATATTACTACGGTCTTTGTTATTGCCCGAACAAAAATACGCTCCACCAAAATTGCAAGCACCTAATGGCGGCAATGTAAAGAGTATTTTGTCGGTGCAACTTTGCAAATGAGTTTTGCAAAGTGTTTTGGTACGGAAAGTTTCTCGCCGCCATTGGGCATGCGTTTCGGCTCTCGCAACCAAATAAAATAAAAAATGGATTGCAAAAAAGCAATCCAGACAAAAGAGCGAGGTTTTTAAAAAACAACTTTGTCCTTTTGCCTGAGAGATTAGCGTTTAAAAAACGCCTTGCACCTTCGGCACTCAAATAAATGAGATTCTCCAAAGTTCCGTCGGCTTACAGTTGATTTCTCTTCTGCAAGTGTCATACGGAATTATTAAATTGTCGCCATTATACACCCCTTTTTTACAAAATGCAATACCTTTTTGCAAAAAAATGCAGATTTTTTTATTTTTTTGTGTTATAATGCATTTATATGCAAAAAATATTCGGGGTAAATGCCATGAAACATATATTTATACTTAACGGCGCGTCGGGAAAAGGAGACGGTGCCGGAAAATTAAAGGCTGCGCTTGAAGGTGCAACTTTTGAATATGAGATTTACGAAACCAAGGGGCACCGCGATGCCACCGAGTTTGTGCGCGCATATTGCGCGGGCTGTGCGGACAAGGTGCGCTTTTACGCATGCGGCGGCGACGGCACAATCAAAGAAGTTGCCGAGGGTGTAAAGGGTGTGCAAAACGCCTCCATGTCGGTTTTTCCCGTTGGCAGCGGAAATGATTTTGTGCGCTATTTCGGCGGTGCGGAAAAGTTTTTGGATGTCAACGCGCTTGCAAATGCAGAGGAAACCGAGGTTGATATAATAAAGGTAACACTTGCAGACGGCACGGTGGAATATTCTTTAAATGTTGCAAACTTTGGGTTTGAGGCGGCGGCCGCAAGCATTATGGACAAGGTGCGCAGAAAGCCGCTTATCGGCGGCAAAAACTCGTACACCACGGGTGTTGTCGGCGCGCTTTTCGGATATATGAAAACAAAGGGAGAAATTTATGTCGACGGCGAGCTTATAAACCCTCGCGGCACATTCATCCTTTGCACCGCGGCAAACGGTGCATTTGTCGGCGGCGGGTACAAATGTGCGCCGCGCGCATCGGTTAATGACGGTCAGCTTGAGATTTGCATGGTAAAGCCCGTGTCGGTGCCAACTCTTGCGCGCCTTATCGGTATATACAAGGCAGGAAAGCATCTTGACGATAAAAGATTTAAAAAGTATCTCGTGTACCGCCGCGCCAAAAAGGTAGAGGTAAAGTGCAAAAAGGCGTTCCCGTTTGCGCTTGACGGTGAGTGCGGTAAAACAACATCGCTTTCTGCTTCGGTGGAGGCAAGTGCTGTGCGCTTTGCCGCGCCAAGCGAAAAGGTTTTTGCAAAAGTAAAATAAAAAAAGAGCCGCACGGCTCTTTTTTGATTGAAAAATCTTTTAATTTATCTTCATATCGCCTTTTTTTACCCAGCCGAGTTTACGGAAGATAAGGTCAAATATAAGGGTGAGAAGAGCGGGGAGCACAAAGTGCATAAGGAGCACTTTGATTGTCGATTCCACAGAAAATCCCATTGCATCAAACGCTCCAAACTGACCGACAAATCCCGATGTGCCCATGCCTGCGCCCGTTTTTGTATTTGTCATTCCAAGCACAACCGTGGAAACGGGGCCGAGCACCGCCGAGGCAAGCGTTGGCGCAAGCCAAATCTGTGGGCGCTTTAAAATGTTGGGGAACTGGAGCATGGATGTGCCAACCCCCTGCGCAAGCGCGCCGCCAAAGCCGTTGTCGCGGTAACTTGCAATTGCAAAGCCGACCATCTGGCAACAGCATCCCACACATGCCGCACCTGCGGCAATGCCACCGATACCGATGGAAATGCAAATTGCCGCCGAGGAAATAGGCGCGGTGAGTGCCATGCCGATTACCACCGAAACGATGATGCCCATTGGCAACGGTTGCATTTCGGTTGCGGTGTTGATAAAGTCGCCAAGCCAAAGCATAAACGAATTTATGTACGGGCCAACGAAAATTCCCACAAAGCCGCCTGTGATAATAGTAAGCGCGGGGGTAAGGATAATGTCAATCTTGGTTTTGCCGCCCACAAGTGAGCCGATTTCGGCGCCGACAACCGCCGCGATGTATGCACCAATTGGGCCGCCGAGCGCATAGCCGATGGCACCCGTGACAACACTTGTGAAAAGGACAAGTCCCTTTGCGCCTAGCGAATATGCAATTGCAACGCCGATGGCGCTACCCACAACGGGACTTTGCGCACCTATCTGTGCTGTAAAGTTTGAAAGAAATGAAAGATAGGGAATGGCTGAAAGTTGATTAAAAATCGTTCCGATAATCAAAGATGCAAAAAGGCCTTGTGCCATTGCGCCCATCGCTTTTATAAAATAGCGTTCAAAAAACTTTTTCAAGATTTTTCTCCTTTTTTGAAATATTGTCGTTTATTTTAGCACAATTCACTTGAAATTTCAATAGGAATTCGGTAAACTATATGTAAGTTACGGAGGAGTTTTATGGATACACAAATCACATACGACTTTCGCAGTGCCAAGAAAGCGTTTTCGCGCATTGGTATAGCGCTTGTTTTATTTTTCGTTGCCACTTTCGCCGCGCAACTCATAATTGCATACGCGGGCGAAATGTTTTTCCCAAAATTTTTTGATAGGGCGTTCACCTACACCGAGGTTGTTTTTATCTCGTCGCTTACCATGTATCTTGTTGGCGTGCCCGTGTTTTATCTTGCGGTTAAGGGGCTTGACACATTTGAGGGCACGGTTGCAAAATGCTCGGCAAAGACATTTTTTGTTGCTTTTGTCATTTCCTATTCGCTGACATACATCGGCCAAATGATTGGTGACTATCTTGCGGCATTTATTTATGATAGATTTGATGTTTTGCTTGTGTCGGAGAGCATTGAAATCGTCAGCAACATTTCATGGGTTGAGGCGCTTGTATTTTCGGTAATTATCGGCCCTTTTTTTGAGGAACTTGTTTTTCGCAAGTGGATTATCGACCGCACAAGGGGATATGGCGAAAAACTTTCGGTTATTTTCTCCGCCCTCATGTTCGCATTTTTTCACACAAGCATTCAGCAGTTCTTTTACACATTCTTTGTGGGACTCCTTTACGGATACCTCTATACAAGAAAGGGCAAGTTTATTTATTGCTACTTGCTCCACGCCGCGTTTAATTTCTTTGGCGCGGTTGTTCCGCTTTTGTTTACCGCATTTGTTCCCGACTATGACAAGTTTTTGGAACTTGCGCTCACCTCGGCGGATTTTGACAAGCTTTATTCAATGGTTGAGGCAAATGCAATGGGCTACGGCGCCATTGCGCTCTACAGCCTTTTGACGGTGGCAATGTCATTTGTCGGCATATTTTGGTTTTCAAAGCGTGTGCGAAAGATTCGTTTTGAGCGCGCCGCATTTGAAATTCCAAAGGATAATGAGGCCATGACCGCATTTGTAAACATTGGCGTGGTTTTGTTTGTTCTTTTTGCTGTGGCATACCCGTTTTTGTCAATGGCGGCTGAAAAATTGTTATAAAAAATCGCTTGGATTTTTCCAAGCGATTTTTTTGTTCAATGTGAAGCTTTATTTTATAAATTGTAGTTCAATATCTTATCCACAATCCATTTGTGTTCCTTTACTTTTTCCTCGTTTGAGAAATTGCAATGGCCCATTTCGGGATAATCAACACGCGAAACATCGTGGCCTGCGGCAAGCATTTTTTCAACCATGGGGATTGCGTGGAGCGCCGGGTAAAGGGTTGTATCTTTTAATCCCACTAAAATGCGATAGGGAATTTTCGGGAGTTTATCAACCATATTAAGCGGCGAGTTTTCGCGTACAAAGGTGCAAAAATCGTCTGTTTCCTCAAGGGCTGCCTCAAAATATGTGCGCGCAACCGAAAGGGTTGATAGATACGCTTCATACTCCATGTTTACGCAGGGGCAATTTGCGCACACACAAATTATGTTGTGTTTTGCTTTTGCCGCATAGTGGAATGCACCGTATCCCCCCATGCTACCGCCGTAGATGCCAACGGGGATGCGCCCATCAAGCGCGTTAATCTCGATAGCGGCATCGACAATTGCATCAATGTATTTTACGGTTTTTTGGTTCATCCAACAAGTGGGATTGTACTGCGGAAAGATAAACAAAACTCCGTTTTCGGCGCACATTTCATAACTGCATGTGTCGGCCGAGGGGGTGGGGGTGTATCCGTGACCGCGAAAGTAAAGGATTATTCCGCGGATTTCGCCCTTTATAAGTGCGCGGTTGTTGTGCGCGATTTTGTCAAAATTTTCAATTAAAGCACGCTTATCCATTGCACGCCTCAAGCATTTTTTCACAGAGCCACTTGTGCTCGTTAATTCTGTCAATGTGGGGGAGGTCGCAATGCGCAACTGTGGGGTAATCCATTCTTGTTACATCATGGCCTGCCGCCTTCATGCGCTCAATCATAAGGTCGGAGTGCTGTGAAACCACAAGGGTCATGTCTTTAAGGCCAACCGCGAAACGGTAGGGGATTTTCGGGAGTTTTTCAACCATGTTAACGGGCGAGTTTTCGCGCACAAAGGTTGCAAAATCGTCGGTATCGTCGAGCACGGACTCAAAATATGAGCGGAAAAGGGTGTTTTCGTTGCAATAGAGTTCATACTCCATGTTGCAACAGGGGCAAAGCACATCTGCCGCAACGATCTTGTACTTTGATTTGCATGCGTAATGGAATGTGTTGTAGCCGCCCATACTACCGCCGTAAAGTCCAATCGGCACATCTTTTGCAATGCCGTAAAGTTCCATTGCGGTGTCGATAATTGTGTCTATGTATTTGACGGTTTTATTGTTCATCCAGCACCATGTGTTGTAGTAGGGAAGGATGTAGAGAATACCGTTTTCAGCGCAAATCGGAGCCGCCGCAAGGTCATTGCCAAGGTAGTGCTTGTGACCAAGCCCCGTGAAATAGAGGGCAATGCCCTTGATTTCGCCGCGAATGAGCTCAATGTTTGTTGCACAGATTTTGTTAAAATGTGATTTTAAAAATTGCTTGTCCATATTACACCATACTTTCTGCGGTTTTGGGATGGTAGCCGCATTCTTTTAAAGCGGCGCGAGCCGCCGCTCTTGTTTCTTCATTTTCAAAAATACCGAAAACGGTTGGGCCGCTTCCGCTCATCATTGCGCCTGCGGCGCCGTTTTCAAGGAGGAGTTCTTTTGCGCGGCGCGCGATGGGGCGCTCGGGCAAAATCGCATCCTCAAAGATGTTGTACATGTTGGCGCAAACGCCCGCCACATCACCGTTTGCAAGAGCCTCGGTCAGGGCAAGGTAGCGCTTTTCGTTGTCCTTTCCCGAAAAATCGCCGTAAATGCGGTCAAGTTCGCCATACGCCCACGGGGTTGACACACTCTCGGTACTTGGAACGATGAGATAAAGGAGTTTTGCGCGGTTTTCGGTGGGGGTTAAAATCTCGCCACGCCCCTCGCAAAGGGCGGTTTTGCCCATCAGGCAAAAGGGCACATCGCTGCCGAGCGAGCCCGCAAGTGCATAAAGTTCATTATTTGAAAGGATGCCGCCGAAAAGTTTGTTCATGGCGCGCAGAACGGCTGCCGCGTCGGTACTGCCGCCCGCCATGCCGCCCGAAACGGGAATGCGCTTGTAAATTGTTATTTCCACATCGGCAAAGATGCCGCTTTTTTCAAGGAATTTTGCGGCGGCTTTGTGCGCGATATTGCGCTCGTCGCAGGGGACATAGGGCACATCACAATTGATTTTGATTGAGTTTTGCGGCCCCCTTGCCGCCGAAAGAACTATTCTGTCGCAAAGGCTAACGCTTTGCATTATGCTTTTTATTTCATGAAATCCGTCGTCTGCGCGTGAGAGGACATCAAGGTATAGGTTTACTTTTCCGTTTGCACGGGTTTCCATGCCGATTTTACTTTTCATATTCAGTCCTCCTATTTGAAAACATTATACACTCTTTATGTGAATTTTTCAAGAAATACTGTAAAATGCAAGAATTTTATGCTATAATGTATGTTGAAAAAGTATATGAAAGGATACGGATATGCTGAAATTTGAGTGGACAAAAAAGTATACAACGCTTTTGATATATTCGTGCTGCACGATCCTGCTTGCGCTTGCGATTGTGTTTGCGCTGTTTTTCCCTACAAAGCTTGTTTTGTTTGTGGGAGATTTTTTCAAGGCGATAAGTCCTGCGTTTTTCGGATTTGTAATTGCGTATCTTCTAAATCCGATTTGCGACTTTTTTGATAAAAAAGTTTTCAAAAAGCGCATGAAGAACAAAAAAACGGCGCGTGCTTTGGCCGTGGCGTGCTCAATGCTGATACTGTTTTCGGTAATTGCGGCGTTCCTTGGCATAATGGTGCCGCAGATTTCTGCAAGCTATACCTCGCTTGAGTCAAAATTTGAGGTGTATGTTGTAAAAGTAACGGGTTGGATAAAGGATTTTGCCGCAGAACTTAATGAAAATGGCAACGAAACATTGCTCCAAATGTTCAACACCCAAAAAATTCTTGACTCGGTTGATGACATTCTCGGCACGGCATTCGGCTTTCTCGGCGGATTTGCAAATGTGCTTGTGACTTACTCTTCAAAGATAATCGCCATCATCGCAAAAGTGGTGGTTTCGCTGATTTTTGCAATCTATTTCCTCTTCTCAAAAGATGTAATTTTCTCCGGCCTTTCCAAGGTTTCGGATGCGATTTTCTCCGATAAATTCAATTTTGCTACAAGAAAATGGATTTCGTATACTGATGAGGTTTTTTCAAGTTTTATTTCGGGCAAGATTGTCAATGCCATGATAATAACTGTGATAAACTTTATTGTTTTCGGTCTTTTTGGCATCCCGTATTACCCGCTTGTGGCGCTTATTTGCGGCGTTACCGACATGATTCCGTATTTTGGCCCGTTTATCGGCGCTGTTCCGTGCGCATTTATCATTCTCATTGCCGACCCGATTAAGGTTTTGTGGTTTGCTTTGCTTGTGCTTGTGATTCAGCAGATTGACGGCAACATTGTCGGCCCGAAAATTCTCGGCGAAAAGGTTGGCGTTGACTCGCTTATAATCATTGTGGCAATTACGCTTGGCGGCGGATTTTTCGGCGTTATCGGAATGTTTGTAGGCGTGCCGATTTTCACGGTACTGTATCACGCGTTCAATGAATTTATATCATTCAGGTTGAAGAAAAAGGAGGCGCTAAAGTGAAATTTGATAAGAATGTAAAATACAACACAACTGCGCTTCTTGTACTCATCGTTGTGGCATTTGCATCGCTTGTTTTCAGCGCGCTTTTAAATCTTGGCGCGGTGGCGGCGGTGATTGCCAAGGTGCTTTCGGTAATCGCGCCGATTGTTTACGCCTTTCTTTTAATGCTTGTGCTTTTGCCCATTTCGGATTTTTTTGAGGCGAAATTTGAAAAACTTTTGAAAAAGCATAAAGGCTATCACAAAACGGCAAAGGTTTTGGCGGTAATCTGTGCATACCTTTTGCTTTTTGCAATTATAACCCTTGTGGTTATCATTGTCATTTCTCAAGCGGGCAGAGCATATTCCTTTGCCGCAAATTTTGCAGACGAGTATGTTCCCGTTTTGAACAAATTTGTAAATGAAATTTCCGAAAAGTTCAGTTTCATCGGCTCAAATCTTAAAACCGTGCTTAATGCATTCAACAAAACTTTAAGCGAGTGGCTCTCCGATTTCCCAACCGTAGCGGTGGCGATTGCGGGCGCGCTCGGC
>JAZQWE010000166.1:0-5086 GCA_045632225.1 Eubacteriales bacterium
AGATGCGAGGTGTTGTATAAATGGCTACTGTAGCATACAAATGCCCTTCGTGCGGCGCGGGAATTCCGTTTGATGCCGAAAAGCAACTTTTTAAATGCGAATACTGCCTTTCGGAATATACCGAAGAAGAGATTGCGGCGCAAACTCCCGAGGAGAACAACGAGCAAACAAGCCAAAACACTGATGAAGAAAACGAGGATTTTTGCAAGGATTATTTATCATATACATGTAAAAACTGTGGTGCTGAGGTCTTTGCTGATGAGCATACCGCGGCGGAGATTTGCTATTATTGTCACCAACCCGTAGTGTGCAGCGGTCGACTTACCGGACAGTTGAAACCTCATTTTATAGTTCCTTTTGCGTATGATAAGGCGGAGGCGGAAAAACGCTTTTTAAAGTTTGCAAAGTCAAAGTGGTTTGTACCGCGCGACTTTTTCGCGCCAAAACAGGTTGAAAAAATCCAAGGCGTTTACTACCCATTTTGGCTTACGGATATAGATGTTTGTGCAAGCCGTACTGCAAATGCAGAGAATATTCGCACATGGAAAGTCGGTAAAAATTTGTATACCGAAACCTCGCATTACAAGCTGTATCGCGCAGGTGACATTCATTTTGAAGATGTGACCACGGGTGCTTTTGACAGTGAGAGCAAGGCGATGCTTGAGGGCGTTTTGCCATATCCAACTGAGTCACTCAAGGACTTTACATCCACATATCTCTCGGGTTATATTGCCAAAAAAAGAACCGTTGAGCACAGCGACACTTTTGACGAAGTAAAGAAAAGAGTTACGGAGTATTCCGGCGAACTTTTAAAAGAAACAATGACCGGCTATACTACCGTCTTACCGCAGGGAACAACGGTAAAGATAAATAAAATTGTCGGTGATTATACATTGCTTCCGCTATGGATTCTCACATACAATAAAGGCGGCAAAGTTTATACATACGCAATGAACGGTCACACCGGCAAGGTTTACGGCGAATTGCCGATAAGCGGTAAAAAACTGTGGTTGCTCTTTGCAATTATGTCCCTTGGTATTACATTTCTCGGTATGATAGGAGGACTTCTGCTTTGAAAAAACTTTTAGTTGTTTTGTTTTGTACAGTCCTCACTTTCGGTGTTTTTGCAAGTGATTTTTGCTTTGTTCATGACAGCGCCGATTTACTTTCGGACAATGAGGAAGCACTTGTGAGTTATGCCTCACAAAAGGTGTATGACAATAGCGGACTACTTTGCGTGGTGCTCACCGATTACGGCGTTGATGTATTAAACAATCTCTATGACTATGCGGGCGATGCAACGGATATGCTCATGCTCACCGTTGACATGGCAAAAAGAGAATTTGAGATTTATCAGTACAATGCAAACGAGGGAGAGGGCGCATTTTGCATATCGTATGATGAATCAGAAAATATACTCGACTCCATTTTTGACGATGTTGCAAGCGGCAACTACGCTGACGCGGCGCTGATGTTTGTTGAAATGGCTGAGAGCGCGTATGTAAATGCAGAGCATTTTGTAAGCGGCGATTATGACGGATATGAATATGTTGAGTATGAAGATTTGACTTTTGGGGATCTTTGGCTTGGATATTTAATAATGTCCCTCGGCACGGGCGTTTTGGTAGGTGCTGTTTCGGTGCTTATTGTATGGCTTTGGTACAAACGCAAAGTACACGGTGCAATATACCCGCTTTCGCAGTATTCAAAACTTAATATCACGGCTTCAAAAGATAATTTTGTAAGCAAGAATGTAATTGTAACTCATATTCCCGACCCGCCGTCAAGTTCGGGGTCGTCAGGCGGCTCCTCCGGCGGTGGCGGCGCAAGAATGGGCGGCAGAAGTTTTTAAAAAAAGCACTGAAAGTCAATTTGACTTTCAGTGCTTTTTGTTACATTGTTTCCATAAGACCTTCAATGAGGAATTTGATACCCATTGCGCAAAGTACAATACCGCCGGCAAGTTCTGCCTTGGACTTGTAGCGTGCGCCAAAAACATTACCGATTTTTACACCGATTGCAGATGTTGCAAAGGTGATTACGCCGACAGCAATGATAGTGAAGGGAACATTAAGGTCGCCTGCACCGATGAAACCGATGCCCGCAACAAGTGCATCAATACTTGTTGCAATTGCAAGGGGGAACATTGCCTTAAATGTGAAAGAGTCGCCCTGCTCGTCCGCATCTTTATCAAAGGATTCTTTTATCATGTTAAAGCCGATGATGCCGAGGAGGATGAATGCAACCCAATGGTCGATACTACTGATGTAACTTTCAAAACTTGTACCGAGCAAATAGCCGATAGTGGGCATGAGCGCCTGAAAAACACCGAAATAAAGGCCGGTAATAATCATGTGCGACCATGCGAGTTTCTTTACAGCAAGACCTTTGCACATTGAAACCGCAAAAGCGTCCATTGCAAGTCCGATTGCTAAAACAAGGGCACTTCCGATAGCGTTAATCATTTGGATATACCTGTCTTTCTTTTGTAAAATTATCTAAAACTTCATTTTTATATTTATTGATATAGAACTTTGCCATGTCAAGATTCAAATCAAGGTAGTTGCCGCAATCGCGTGCACTTGCGCCGGGAATTGCACCGCTATAGCCGAGAATAAACTCACACATATCCTTGATAAGGTCATAAATGTCGCTTGGCTCAAGTTCGCCTGCAAGGATAATGTAAAATCCGGTACGGCAACCCATCGGACCAAAGTAAACGGTTTTATCCTTCCAAAGTTCATTGTTTCTTAAAAAAGTCGCGCCAAGATGCTCAATGGCGTGAATTGCGGGGGTGTCCATGACGGGTTCGGTATTGGGGCGTGTAACGCGCATGTCAAATGTTGTTACAACCTCTTGTCCAATCTTGTCACGGCGGGAAACATAAAGACCGCACAAAAGATCTAAGTGGTTAACAGTAAAACTTGCAATCTTTTCCATTTTTATCCTCCGAAAATATAGCGTGAATAATATAATAACCTATTTTACGAGTAATGTCAATATTTATCGGCGTTTTGGTTATCCTATTTTGAAGAGGTGAAGTTAAAATGTATTGCAAAACCAAAAAAACCGAGGTTAAACTGTTGATTTTAGCGGCGGTTATTACGCTTTTTTCGGGAGTGCTGTTTGTCGCTTTTTTCAATAGATCAACGCCGACCGTCGCAATTGCCGAAGAGGAGAGCGCGAAAATGCCCGCTGTTCCGATACTGATGTACCACAGCGTTTGCGACAATGCAAAAGTGCACAGCGATTACCGAGTGTCGCCCCGCGTATTCGAAAGCGATATGAAGTATTTGCATGAAAACGGTTACAAAACCGTTTTTGTGGCAGACCTTGTCGGATATGTATACGAGGGCATATCGCTCCCTGAAAAGCCGGTGATAATCACGCTTGATGACGGATATCTCAATAATCTTACCGAGGTTTTGCCGATTCTTGAAAAATATGATATGTGTGCAACTGTTTCGGTTGTACGCTCTTTTACCGAAAGGGCGCAAAAGGAGCAAGATCCCAACCCCTTGTATGCACATCTGACATGGGAGAATATAAAAACGCTTGATGAGTCCGGCAGAATTGAGATTGGCAACCATACGGGGGCAATGCATGAAATAGGAGAGCGGCGCGGGTGCATGAAAATTAGCGGGGAGAGCAATGAACGGTATGACGAGATTTTGACAAATGATTTAACATCATTGCAGAATGCACTTACCGAGAATGCGGGACTTACGCCAATTGTATTCACCTATCCGTTTGGATTTGTGAGCGAGGAGTCACTTCCGGTTATAAAAAAACTCGGCTTTTTGGCGTCACTCACTTGTTATGAGCGCATAAATTATATCAACGGCACTCCCGAACAACTTTATCGCCTTGGCAGATTCAATCGCCGCCCTGATATGACAACCGAAGACTTTATGAAAAAAGTGGGGATATAAAATTAAAGTTTAGCGAAAGTAAAATCATGTTTTTGGGGCGGACATGCGCCGACCCAAAAACTCCTTAAAAACCGCACGCGGTCGAGCGTGGCGCGAGCGAACGGTTTTGTTAACACATGAAAATGCTTGCATTTTTATGTGAGGAAAACTATAATTTATTGCCCTTGCACTTTCTTGAAAATTATAGTACACTCTAATAAAAGGATGTGATTTTATGCCCACACAGGCGCAAACAAACCCATACCATAATACCGACTCAAACAAGCGGTATTTTACATACGATTATTATTTGCGCAAAACTTTCGGCGGAAAATGCCTTAAAATACCGCTTGATATAGGATGCACCTGCCCCAATATTGATGGCACAAGGGGACATGGCGGATGCATTTATTGTTCTGCGCGCGGTAGTGGCGACTTTGCAAGCGCACCCGTGCTCTCCATAAAAGAGCAATGCCAAAAGGGTAAAGAAGCGTTGTCTAAAAAATGGGCGGTTGACCGCATTATTCCATATTTTCAGGCGCATACAAATACCTATGGTGATGTTTCTTATTTGCGCGAAAAATTTACCGAGGCGCTTTGCGTTGAAAATGTTGTGGCAATGAATATTGCAACGCGCGCCGATTGTATTTCCGGGGAAATAGTGGATTTGCTTTGCGAAATTGCCGAAAAAACCGTACTGACCGTGGAACTTGGTCTCCAAAGTACAAATGACACAACCGCGGATATAATCAACCGCTGTCACACATACAGAGAGTTTCTTGACGGATATAACAAACTTCGCAAGGCATCCGAAAAGATTCGTATTGGCGTGCATATCATCAACGGATTGCCCGGCGAAAGCGAGGGTGATATGATGAAAACCGCTAAAGATGTCGCGATGCTGTGCCCCGATGAAGTAAAGATTCATTTGCTCCATGTAATAAAAGGAACTCGCCTTGCGAAAATGTATGAAAGCGGCGAATATACTCCGCTTGAACTTGATGAGTATACAAAAATAACAGCCGCACAGATTGCGCTAATGCCGCCCGAAACAGTTATCGGCAGAATCACCGGTGACGGTGTGCAAAGCGACCTTTTAGCACCGCTTTGGAGCCTCAGAAAAACCAATGTAATCAACACCATAGATAAACTTATGTACTCCGAAAACCTTTGGC
>JAZQWE010000167.1:0-4148 GCA_045632225.1 Eubacteriales bacterium
TCTTTTTGTGAAAAACCGCCCTCGCTGCCAACCACAAGCGAAATATCGCTAACATCGTTTGCACTGCTTAAAATATGTTTGATGGACTCTGTTCCCTCTCCCTCATAGCAAAAACATCCAAGCGAGGCAGATGCCGCCGCCGAAAGCATTTGCGAAAAGTCAAGCGGGGCGCAGATCTTGGGGATTATGCCCCTGCCGCACTGTTTTGCGGCCTCAAGTGCTATGCGTTGCCAACGCGCGCACTTTTTTTCAAGCGCCTTGGGGTCGGGACGGGACACACAGCGTTCCGAAAAGAACGGAACAATGGCATAAACGCCCTCCTCAACCGATTTTTGGACGATAAAATCCATCTTATCGCCCTTGGGAAGTGCTTGGTACAGCGTAACGCGCACGGGACTTTCGGTTTTCGCCTCGGCACATTCGTCGATACGCGCCATTACAAGTTCATCCGTGATTTTTTCAAGGGTGCATTCATACACGCGTCCCTCCATGTCGCAAACGGTGATGTTTTCACCCACCGCCATGCGAAGCGAACGCGCTATATGCCATGCATCATCATCGGTGATACGAACCGAGGATTGTTCAATATTTTCTTTTGAAACAAAAAATCTCGGCATAGCTCCCCCAATTTAATCAAAGTATGACAATTTATTATATAATATTTTTCTCAAAATGTAAAGAGTAAACAAAAAATTTATTTAAAATTTGTTGTATTTGTTATGACATTCATCATATTAACTCAAAAACCTTAATATAACATAAATTTTTAAGTAAAAAAACCGAGTTTTTACAAACTCGGTTTTGGTATGTTTTTATTATATTGCATTGCCCTCGGCGTCAAAAAGCGGGAGTTTTTCAAGGAAAATGATGTCGTCACGCTCCGCGGCATCACCCTCGGCAAGCACAGCCATCATGCCGACAATGTTGCCGCCCGCGCTCTCAACAAGTTTTGCAATTGCATTAAGCGACTCGCCCGTGCTGATTACATCGTCAACAATGAGAACTCTCTTGCCCTTCATGTACTCTGCATCATATCCGTCAAGATAAAGCACCTGCTTTGCCGCGGTGGTAATAGACTGCACCTCGCACTTGATTACATCGCGCATGTAGAGTTTGGGCATTTTTCTTGCAAGGAGATAGCGCTCGCCGCCGTGCTGTCTTGCCATTTCATAAGCAAGCGGAATACCCTTTGACTCTGCGGTAATAAGCACATCGTATTCGGGAGCTTTTTCAAGAAGTGCTTTTGCGCATGCAACGGTGAGCTCAACATCGCCAAACATTACAAATGCGCCGATTTGAAGTTTGTCATTAAGCGGGCAAAGCGGAAGCGCGCGCTCCACGCCCGCAATATTCATCTTATAATCCATATCTGTATCCTCTTTTCGAAAATGTATTTATACCGTAACCTTTATTTTTTCTTTTCTTTCTTGGTTTTTTCTTTCTTTTCTTCTTTTTCCTCTTCGGGAGAAAGCGATGCAATAATCGCCTCGGCTACAAAACGCTCGGCGGTACTGCGAAGCACAAGTTCAAGCGCTTTACCAAGGAGAGCCTCCTTGTCGCTTGCCACCTCGCAAAGTTCCAGTGCGCAATTTTTCACAATTTCCTCTTGCAAAACGCGGAACTTTTCATAAAGCGGCTCTGTGCCATCCTCACCAAGCATCGAAAGAAGTGCCGATGCCTCGGGAAGTGCAAGGTTTTGCTTTGTGCAACAAAGCATGTAAAGCATCGCAATCTGGTCATTGCCGTACTTTTTTTGTACGGGTCGCGCAATTCGCCCGTCTTTTACATAATTGTTTATACGGTTTGCCGTGAGGGGTGCGCCGTCTTCGCTCTTGCAAATTTTGCACAAAAGTTTATTCAAATACCCCGTAAGTTGATCCATGTAAAGTTCAATTTCGGGCAAGGAGTCGTACTTGGGCAAAGAGAACGAAGAAAGTTCTTCGGATGTTTTATAGAGTTTTTCCAAATCAGCCATTACTTTTCTCCCATCTCTTTTGAGCGCCAGAATGCCTCTGTCAACGCCTCGATAACATATTGTTTGTCCTCATCACGAAGTTTACCGCCCGAAAAAAGCGCCTTCATCTCCGAAAGCAACTCGCAAAGTTCGGAATTTTCGCTTGAAAAATCAGCGTTTTCACCGCCCGTAAGCACATCCATGCTCACCCCAAAAACTTTTGCAAGTCTTGAAAGCACCGCGCTTTGCGGCGCCGAAGCGCCCGCCTCATAATTCTGATATGTGCGATATGTCACACCTATTTTTTCCGCGGTTTCCCTTTGAGTCAACCCCGCCTCGCGGCGAAGCAATCTTATTTTTTCTTTGAATTCCATGTTCACCTCACAAAACGAAAAATATTTCGTCTTTTTTCTTGACAACGCAAAATCTTGTCTGTATAATATAGACGAAAATACTTTCGTGTTTTCATTATAACGGAATTTCGCAAAAATGTCAAGGAAAATTGTTCCTGCTCCCCGTTTTGCGGGTGCATTTTCCTCAATCGCTTACTCGAGAGTTTTATTAAGGAAACGGGAAAACAAAATGAAAGGTAACATTTTTAACGAGGACAAAGACCTCACACTCGCAAAAGAATTTTTGGACACCTTACTCGCAGATTTAAATAAGGAGGAAAGAAACAGTTTGCTTGAAAAATTACTCGAAGCAACAAAAAATGTTTAAAAAATATATTTATATTTTTAATTGACCTTGCACCGAAAATATGGTAATATTACTGTGTAATGCAGTAAAACTGTACAATTTTAGGAGGATTTTATGAAAAAGTTTTTAGCCCTGCTTCTGTCCGCGCTTTTCGTGTTCGGCATGCTCCAAGTCGCAGTATCCGCTGCTGATATTGTTGCTTATGTTGACTATGTAAACGGCAAAGACGCAAATGACGGCACAACTGCCGCTACCGCAAAGAAGTCCATTGACAACAAGAACACCGGCGCAATGTACCACACCAAAGAAAACGGTGGTTACATCGTTGCCTCCGGCAAACTCTACATTGGCGGCGACTACACACTCAAGTCCAACCGCGGCGGCGAGTTTATCATCACCGGTGCTTACGGCGGCAATGACTACCGTAACCCCACCCCCGCAACCAACCCCACATCGGGCGTTTTCAAGATGTCCAAGGGTGCAAAACTCAACATTACAACCGACACCACTTTCACCGACATTATCCTTTTCCATGAATATGACGATGCCGCAAACACCATCGTTGTAAAGAGCGGCGCAACCCTCACCATCAAGGATTCTGTTTCCTGCATGTCCAAGGGTGCAAAGTACTACACCATCGAAGTTGAAAAGGGCGGCGTTGCAAATATTGAAGGCGGTATCTTTACCGCAATCACCGGCGCCGGCGAAAAGAACATTGCAAAGAATGTTGTTGTAAACACCGCTTCCAAGCCTCAGGTTGCAGCTACCGGCTACGGCTTTATCAACTACGGCGCAGGTAGCGACGGCAACGACGGCTTGAGCGCAAACTCCGCAAAGAAACTCTTTGGCGGCCCGAATGGCAATGGCGTAATGAGCCTTGTTTCAGAAGGCGGTACCGTTGTTGTAACCGGTAAGGGTTATATCGGCGCTGACTACACCCTCAAGGATGTAGGCGCTCCCATCACTTTCACTTCTTACTACAACAATGTTGACTACAAGAATGCAGCTCCCGAAAACAACCCCGCTTGCGCAATTAAACTTGCAAAAGGCAAAGTGCTTACCATTGACAACGATGTTGTTTTTGATAACATTATTCTCTTTGAAGAATATGATACCAACCAGGTAATCATCAAGAGCGGCAAAACCGTTACATTTACCGACAGCGTTGTATTCATGAGCAAAAACGGCACTCACTGGACCGTTGATGTTGAAAGCGGCGCAACTCTTATCGTTTCTGCAGAAGCAAAGACCACCCTCTCCATCGGCGGCAAGGGTACTGTAGAGGACTATGTTCCCACCACTCCCGCAGTTGAAAAGACCGAAGTTAAACTCACCGTTGGTTCCACCACCGGCTACATTAACGGTGTGGCACAGACTCTCGATGCGGCACCCATTAACCGCAACAACCGTATCCTTCTCCCCGTTCGTTTCCTTGCAAACACCTTTGGTGTAAACAATGACGGCATTAAGTGGGATGCCTCCACAAGAACCGCAA
>JAZQWE010000168.1:0-3836 GCA_045632225.1 Eubacteriales bacterium
ATTTTCTCTTTATTTTCTTATTCTCTTTATTTTCTTTTTTAATCCTTCATCTTGAGCGGGAGAACCATGTAAAGATACTGATCCTCTGCCGCATCGTCAATGGGCTCGATAGTTGCACTCATGTTGGGAGTGATAAGCTTAATCTTAATCTTCTCTGTTGTAATTGAGCGCATTGTGTCAATGAGGTAACGGCAGTTAAAGCCTATTACAAGGTCATCACCAGTATGCTCGCAAGAAACTTCTTCAAAAATATTGCCGTTTGCACTCTTTGATGTAATCTGAAGCGAATTTCCAACAAATTCAAGCTTTACATAATTCTTTGTGCTGCCCGCAATCTTTTCTTCGGAAATGAGCGCCGCGCGCTCAAGTGCATCCTGAAATTCCTTTGAGTCAACCACAGCTTCGATGGGCTGATCGCGAGGAATAAGTCTTTCATAATCAACATATTCACCCTCAACAAGACGGGAGGAGAACACTAAATTTTCCATATTAAAGATAATATTTTTGTTTGTAACCATGATTGTTACAAATTCGCCCGCATCATCGGAAAGCATCTTAACAAGTTCGGTAATTGTCTTACCGGGAACGATGAATGAAGTTCTTTCAAGATTTTCAATAACGGTAACGATGGGGGTATGAAGATTGCAAAGCGAAAGAGTGCAACCGTCACAGCTTACAACTCTGATATTGTCCTGCTCAATTTTAAAGAACGTGCCGCAAAGCACGGGGCGCTGATCAAGCTGTGCAATGGAGTGCTGAGTGCGCAAAATCATCTTTTTGAGTGCGCATTGTTCAACAGTAAATGATTCTCTGCCTGCAATATGGGGCATTTTTGGAAAATCCTTTGCGGGGAGCGCATGGAGTGAAAAAGAACTGCGGCCGCTCTTGATTGTGGCAACAAGACTTTCGTCAACTGTCAAAGTGATAACGCTTTCGGGCAAAATTCTTACAATGCTGAGAAATCTCTGTGCATTGATAACGCATGCACCCTCGATAACCACTTCTGCCTCAACCAAAGCCTTAACGCTTTTTTCCATGTCGTATGTAGACATCTTGAGACCCTCTTCGCAAGTTTCAAGCAAAACACCCTCGGTGAAAGGATGAGTATTCTTTTGCGAAACCGCGCCCATGGCACGAACTAACTTTTCAAGCATTTTTGCTTTTTCAAATTTGATTTTCATTTCGTGTCCTCGTTTTTTATAAAAGATAATAATTATTTTTGTAGTAATAGTAGTAGTACGCCTTAAAATTGTGGAAAACTTTCAAATCCTTGTAAACAAAGGATAAATTGCCTTTTTTAAAGCAATTTTCATTCTGTAAAATTTTGAGTTTTCCAAAGGGTAACTTTTTCCACAAAACCGATGTGGAAAAAAGTATATAGACTTATGTGGAAAACTCGGTTTCTTTACAAAGGATAAACCGTGACTTCAGTTAAACCAAGCCTGCACTCGGCTCGACGGCAATGAGTGCCGTCGGTTTTAAAAAAAACGCCGATTGCCTTTACTTTTGTTTTAAAAGGTTTATTTACAGCGCATAAACCGTGACTTTTTTAATTTAATGAATCTTTTAAATCCTTAACAAGTGTGTTAAGCTCGTTTGCAAACTCATTTTTAACACTCTTTTCACGCTCAATTTTTTCAAACGCCGCCATAACGGATGTGTGATGGCATGAAAAAATATGTGCAATGTCGGTGTATGTCATCTCAATTGCTTCGCGCAGAGCATACATGCAGACATGGCGCGCGGTAACAATGTGAGCTGTGCGCTTTTTACCGATTATTGTTTCTTTTGAAATATTGTACTTGTCGCAAACCTGCATGATAATCTTATCAATCTTTACATTGATAGGCTCCTCGGTGGGAACAAGGTCATGGAGCTGTTGCTTAACGGTCAAAAGATTGAGTTCGCGACCCATGATAAAGCGGATTGCCGAAAGTTTCTTTATACCGCCCTCAATAAGACGGATGTTGTCCTTGAGCTTTTCTGCCATGTACTCAATAATTTCATCGGAGAGAGGAAGATTTGATTCTTCTGCTTTCTTTTTAATAATTGCAACGCGAAGTTCTTTATCGGGAGGAGTGATGTCTGCGGAAAGACCCCACTCAAGACGGGTTCTGATTCGCTCAACAAGGTTTCGCATTTCATGAATGGGACGGTCACATGTAACAATGATTTGCTTTTCCGCCTCATAGAGAATATTAAATGTATGGAAAAATTCATCCTGAGTTGCATTCTTACCAGCGATGAATTGAATATCATCGACAAGCAAAATGTCCGCTGTGCGATACTTTTCGCGGAACTTTTCGGTTGTACCGTTTTTAATAGCCTCAACAAGGCTGTTTGTAAATTCCTCACCCTTTATGTAAATAACCTTGAGTTCGGGATTACGCTTTAAAAGCGAGTTGATGATTGCATACATAAGGTGGGTTTTGCCAAGGCCGCTTTTACCGTGAATGAAAAGGGGATTGTATGTAACTTCATCATTGTGGGCGATTGCGTAGCATGCCGCATACGCAAACTTGTTTGACTCACCCTGAATAAAGTTTTCAAATGTAAAATATGAGTTTGACTTTTTATCGGGGGAAATAACCTTTACCGCAAGACCCATCTGCTTTTGAGATTCTTCAAAATCGCGCTTACGCTTGGTTTCGATATAGTCCTCGTAAAAAAGTTTAGCCTCTTCTTCGTTTGTAATTTCTTTGCTGATTCCCGAAATGAGTTCGGTTTCAACCTCAAAGCCAAGACAGTTGTAAAAATGCTCTTTTAAAACATCGGGAAATTTAGTATCTAAAATCTGTTTTTTAAAGTCGGATGCAATTGTCATCAAAGCAAGTTCGTTATCAAGATAAACAAGCTGAATTTCTTTAAACCACAGTTCGGTAGACGATGCAGAAAACGCGCTGCCGATAGATGCATAAACCGCTTGCCATATTTCTTTAAGTTGTGAAAACGGGTACATACATGTCCTTTCCCTTCTCTCACGAAAAGTGATAATAATACAGTATAAATTATATCATAAGTAAATTTATATTTCAAGTATAATTATATATATATTATAATAAATATATTGATTTTTTCACATTGCTGTGGTAAATTATAATAAACATAGGTTGAAAGGAGAAAAAATGGAAGCAAACATACTCTTATGGGTACAAGAAAATTTAAGATGCGACACACTTACGCCCATTGTAAAATTCATAACAACGCTTGGTAATGCGGGCATTTTGTGGATTATACTGTCCGCGCTTTTTCTGTGCTTTAAAAGCACTCGCAAAATCGGGGTTATGACCTCACTTTCTCTTATTTTTGATTTACTTTCGGTTAACATTCTTATTAAAAATATCGTGGCGCGTACCCGCCCTTATGAAGTAATTGAGGGACTGACAAGTGTTATCGGTCCGCAGAGTGATTTTTCGTTTCCCTCGGGACACACCGCGGCATCGTTTGCATTTGCAACGGTTATTTTACTTACCGCACCGAAAAAATACTCAATCCCCACACTTATCGTGGCAACGCTGATAGCGCTTTCGTGCATTTACCTTGGCGTGCATTATCCTACAGATATTTTAGGCGGCATTGTAATAGGTGTCATCTGCGGTATCCTCGCAGTAAAATTAGTAAATAAAAAAACGGCTCATTGAGCCGTTTTTTTTATTGTAAACTGAAAATCAGGCGATAGTCGCGTGGCTCAAAAAAGGCTTTGCCGATGAGGAGAAAACAAATAAAAGATAGAAGATAACGCTTTGTATCAAAGGCTCCCTCCGAGAGGGAGCTGTCAGCGGAGCTGACTGAGGGAGAGTGCGCGATAAAACCTTGCTAACGCAGTCTCCTTTCGA
>JAZQWE010000169.1:0-3033 GCA_045632225.1 Eubacteriales bacterium
GCCAATGCAAATGCGGTTAAGGAACTTGCAATTTGCGCACTTTTGCTTGCTTCCCGTGATGTAATCGGCGGTATCGAATGGGCGCTTGGTATCGAGGATAAGGAAAACATTGCTAAAGAAGTTGAGGCAGGCAAGGGCGCATTCGCCGGCAACGAACTCACCGGCAAGACCATCGGTGTTATCGGCCTCGGTGCAATCGGCGGTATGGTTGCAAATGCGGCAAAGGCTCTTGGCATGAATGTTGTTGGTTATGACCCCTTCCTTTCTGTAATGGGCGCGCTTCACCTTTCCAGAGAGGTTAAGCTTGTTGACAACTACGAGGAAATTTTCAAGTCTTGCGACTTTATCTCCCTCCATGTTCCCGCAACCAAGGATACAAAGGGCTTTATCAATGAAAAGGCATTCTCCGTAATGAAGGATGGCGTTAAGATTATCAATCTCGCACGCGCAGAGCTTGTTAATCCCGATGATATGAAGGCGGCAATTGATAGCGGCAAGGTTGCAAAGTATGTTGTTGACTTCCCCTCGACCGAGCTTGTTGGTTACAAGAACATAATCTCCATTCCTCACCTTGGTGCATCTACTGCTGAGAGTGAAGATAACTGTGCTGTTATGGCGGCTCACGAACTTGTTGACTTCCTCGAAAACGGTAATATCGTTAACTCTGTTAACTTCCCGACCGTTTCCGTTCCTCACTCCGGCGGTACAAGAATTTGTCTTACACATAAGAATGTTCCCGGTATTCTTGCACAGATTACCACCGCACTTGGTGAAAACGGCGTAAATATTGAAAACATGGGCAACGGTTCCAAGGGCGAATACGCTTATACAATCGTTGATACAACTGCAACAATCACTCCCGAACTTTCTGATAAGTTTGCGGCAATTGCAGATGTTATCCGTGTAAGAGTAATCTAAGTTTAAATTGCAAGGCGAAAGCCTTGCAATTTTTTTCTCTTGAAAAAGATTTTAAAATAGTATATAATAGAGAAAATACATTTTCGGAGAATATAATGGAAAAGTCTAAAGTATATTTTACCTCAATGCGTGCAAAGGTTGGCGACAGCCTTTTGAACAAACTCACACGCCTTATCAAAAAAGCGGGCATTGGCAATATTGATTTTGACGGCAAATATGTTGCTGTTAAAATTCATTTTGGAGAGCCCGGCAACCTTGCATATCTTCGCCCCAACTACGCAAAAACTGTTTGCGATGTTATAAAGGAACTTGGTGGCAAGCCATTCCTTACCGACTGCAACACTCTTTATGTTGGCGGCAGAAAGAACGCGCTTGATCATCTTGACAGCGCATATACAAACGGCTATAATCCATTCCAAACAGGCGTTCATACCATCATTGCAGACGGTATAAAGGGCACCGATGAAGCGCTTGTTCCCGTTGAGGGTGGTACCTATGTTACCGAGGCGAAAATCGGCAGAGCGCTTATGGATGCTGATATTATTATTTCCATGAACCATTTTAAGGGACATGAGTGCGCAGGCTTTGGCGGTGCGCTTAAAAATCTTGGTATGGGCGGCGGAAGCCGTGCTGGTAAGATGGAAATGCACAGCGCGGGCAAACCCCTTGTAAACCAAGAAAAATGTGTTGGTTGCGGTGCATGCGCGAAGATTTGTGCCCATGATGCACCTACATTTAATAACAAAAAGGCGACTATTGACCATGATAAGTGTGTTGGTTGTGGCCGTTGTATTGGTATTTGCCCCACCGATGCTGTTGAAGCACAGTTTGACGAAAAGGGCGAAATTCTCAATGCAAAGATTGCGGAGTACACCAAGGCGGTTATTAACTCAAGACCTCAGTTCCACATCAGTTTTGTTATTGATGTTTCTCCTAACTGTGATTGCCACGGCGAAAACGATGTGCCGATTGTTCCCGATATCGGTATGTTTGCATCTTTTGACCCCGTTGCTCTTGATACCGCTTGTGCAGAGGCGGTGCTTAAAGCACCCATTATGGCAGGCTCCATTCTTGATGAGGTAGAGCATATTCACGGCGACCATTTTACAGATGTTGCGCCCTCTACCGCATGGAAAACACAGCTTACCCATGCTGAAAAGATTGGCATTGGCACAATGGAATACGAACTTGTTGAAGTTAAGTAAAAAAAAGTTCTCCTTTGGGAGAACTTTTTTTACAATTGCAAACTTTGAAAATTACCTTGAAAGAAGAGGGAATAAATGTTACACTTGTTTCACAATAGAAAAAAGGAGTAATTATGAAAAAACTACTTTCACTTCTTTTGGCAATGGCATTTGCTGTGACACTTGCATTACCTGCTTTTGCGAGTCAAACAATGGAATATATAAAAATAAGTAAGGATGAATACTACGATAAAACCCTTGCGGGATTTCTTTCACAAATCGTAGGTTTCCTTTCGGGATACGAGTATAAAAGCGAGGGTGGTCGCTATGTAGTTGGAATGCCCGATGAGTGGTTTGAACTTTGCAATGGCCCATACGCGGGCAATACCGCGCATTTGACACATGTTGATAAGCACCTTAAAAACTCCGAAAGCGGCGTTTTTGAGGTGTGGATTGACGATGATTTTGGCGTGGATATTTTCAATCAGTACATTTTAGAAGACATGTATGAGGATTACGGCACCGTAAATTCAAGAGCGGTGAGTGACGGATGGCTCAAATACAGCATTTGGGATATGGGTGGCGGTCAGCGGCAGGTTGGCGCATACGGCAATATTTCGCGCAAGTATTATTTGCCGCAGTTTGCAGGCAACGGCGAGTTTGGCAATATGTACTCCTATCTCAGCGAGCCGTATCTTGCTACCGATACGCTTGGAATGAACGCGGGCGCCATGCCCGAAACCGCTGTGTCACTTGCGGGAGTCTTTGCTACTGTAACGGGTGACCGCGACAATGTAGAGTGGGCAAAACTTTTTGCCGCCATGCTTTCAATGGCGTATACCGAAAAAAATGTTAAAACCATAATAAAAAATGCCGCAAAGGTGTTCCCAAGCGGTTCATACAGCGCCTCTCTCGTTGACGAGGTGTTTGA
>JAZQWE010000170.1:0-2193 GCA_045632225.1 Eubacteriales bacterium
GGATATATACATGACGGTAAATATGCGGCTGAGCATGGTCACAGAGGAATTTGCAGCGAAAGTGAATATGCACAGATTGCAAGAGATATTGAACTTGTAAAAGAAACAGGCTGTGCTTATCATGTTTGTCATATCTCAACTAAAGAAAGCGTTGACATAATCAGAAAGGCAAAGGCTGAGGGAGTAAATATTACATGCGAAACCGCTCCACACTATCTTGTGATGGATGACAGCGATCTTATGGAGGATGGTCGCTTTAAAATGAATCCTCCTCTTCGCGATGAGTCTGACAGACTTGCACTTATCGAAGGTGTGAAAGACGGTACGATTGATATGATTGCCACCGACCACGCTCCGCATAGTGCCGAGGAAAAGGGAAAGGGACTCGAGGGTAGTGCATTTGGCATTGTCGGCCTTGAAACCGCTTTTTCCGTAATGTATACAAAGCTTGTTTTGACCGGCGTTCTAACTCTTGAAAAGGTGATTGAACTTCTTTCGGATAATCCGAGAAAACGCTTTAATATTCCGCTTGGCAATGATTTTTCTGTGTGGGATCTTGATAGCGAATTTACCGTAGATCCTGAAAAATTCTTGTCAAAAGGAAAGAGCACACCGTTTGTCGGTGAAAAACTTTTTGGCGAATGTGTACTTACCGTTTGCGACGGTAAAATTGTATTTAGTAAATAATAAATTGGTGTATATATAAAGGGAGGCTGTATTTTATGGCAAAGAGAACGGACATTAAAAAAGTATTGATAATCGGCTCAGGCCCTATTGTCATCGGTCAGGCGGCTGAGTTTGACTATGCGGGTACTCAGGCTTGTTTAGCACTTAAAGAAGAAGGATATGAGGTTGTACTTTGCAACTCAAACCCTGCTACAATCATGACTGATACAACAGTTGCGGATAAGGTTTATATGGAACCCTTAACGCTTGAATATGTTGCAAAAATTCTTCGCTATGAACGCCCTGATGCGATTGTTCCCGGTATCGGTGGACAGACCGGTCTTAATCTTGCCATGCAGCTTGAAAAGAAAGGTATTCTCAAAGAGTGCGGAGTAGAACTTCTCGGTACAAGCAGTGAGAGTATCGAGCGTGCAGAGGACAGAGAGCTCTTCAAAGAACTTTGTCAGTCAATTGGCGAACCCACTATTCCTTCTGAGATTACCTACAACATCGAAGAAGCAAAGAAAGCGGCGGCAGAGATTGGATATCCCGTTGTACTTCGCCCTGCATTTACCCTTGGCGGTACCGGCGGTGGCTTTGCTTACAGCGAAGAAGAACTTGTTGAAATCGGTAGAAATGCATTTGCGCTTTCTCCCGTACATCAGGTTCTTATTGAAAAGAGTGTAAAGGGTTACAAAGAAATCGAGTTTGAGGTTATGCGTGACTCAAATGACCATGCTATTACCATTTGCGGCATGGAAAATGTTGACCCCGTTGGTGTACACACCGGTGACTCCATCGTTGTTGCGCCTATTATGACACTTAGCGAGCATGATACAAAGATGCTCAATGACAGCGCTATTAAAATTATTCGTGAACTCAAAATTGAGGGCGGATGTAATGTTCAGTTTGCGCTCAACCCTGATTCTTCTGAATATTATCTCATCGAGGTTAACCCGAGAGTTTCCCGTTCCTCTGCGCTTGCATCCAAGGCGAGCGGATACCCCATTGCGCGTGTAACTGCAAAGATTGCTGTCGGTATGGCGCTTGAAGATATCGCTATTGCTAATACCAATGCTGCATTTGAGCCCAGACTTGACTATGTAATTGCAAAGTTCCCGAGATTCCCGTTTGATAAATTCTCAACCGTATCCAATGTCCTCGGCACACAGATGAAGGCTACCGGTGAAGTAATGGGTATCGGCTCGAATCTTGAAGAATGTTTCCTTAAATCGGTTCGTTCTCTTGAAATTGGTGCTGACCATTTCTATCTTCCTAAGTTCGCCGCAATGACCGAAGATGAACTTCTTGACTATATCAAAGAGTTTAGAGATGACAATATTTTTGCCATTGCACAGCTTATGCGCATGGGCGTTAGCGTTGAGAAACTCCACGATGTAACAAAGATTACCGCTTTCTTCCTTGAATCCATCAAGAAAATTGTTGATATGGAAGAAAAGCTCAAGAACAATATCGACAATGTTGATGTTCTTGTTGAGGCAAAGAAGATGGGCTTTGGTGACAAGT
>JAZQWE010000171.1:0-5340 GCA_045632225.1 Eubacteriales bacterium
CTTGCAGGCTGGATGGGCTGACCGCCGCCGTTTACACAGCCGCCGGGACATGCCATGATTTCGATAAAGTGAACATCTTCTTCACCATTCTGAACCTTGGTGAGAAGTTCCTTTGCATTAGCGGTGCCGCTAACTACAGCAACCTTGAGTTCCATATCGCCAAGCTTGTAAGAAGCACGCTTAATACCTGCAGTACCGCGAACATCCTCAAACTCGAGTTTTTCAAGGGGCTTGCCCTCGATAACTTCAGCAGCGGTACGGAGAGCAGCCTCCATAACACCACCGGTTGCACCGAAGATTGCGCCTGCGCCGGAGCCGATGTCAAACGGAACATCGAACTTTTCATCAGCAAGGCCGCGGAAGTCGATACCTGCAACTTCAATCATCTTTGCAAGTTCGCGAGTTGTGATAGCAACATCAACATCCGGAACGCCTGCAGCAGACTGGTCTGCACGGCCAACCTCAAACTTCTTAGCGGTACAAGGAATTACAGATACAAAGAAGATCTTTGCAGGGTCAAGACCCATCTTCTGTGCATAGTAAGTCTTATAGGTTGCACCGAACATCTGCTGAGGAGACTTGCAAGTAGAAAGGTTCTCGGTCATTTCAGGGAAATAGTGTTCGCAGAACTTAATCCAACCGGGTGAGCAAGAGGTAATCATGGGGAGTGCGCCGCCATTCTTAACTCTGCCGAGGAACTCGGTAGCTTCTTCCATAATGGTAAGGTCAGCGGTGAGGTTCATGTCATATACGCCATCGAAGCCAAGACGCTTCATAGCTGCAACCATCTGACCTTCGGTATCGGTGCCGGGCTCGTAGCCGAAGCACTCGCCAATCTGTGCACGAACAGAAGGAGCCGCGCAGATTGCAACATGCATTTCGGGGTCGGAGATAGCGTCAAATACCTTTGCGGTGTCATCCTTTTCGTAAAGAGCACCAACAGGGCATGCTACTACGCACTGACCACAGTTGATACAAGAGGTATCAGCAAGTTTAAGACCGAAAGCAGAACCAATAGAGGTGTCAAAACCACGGTCATTTGCGCCGATAACGCCAATGCCCTGCATAGTCTTACAAGCGGCTACGCAACGACGGCAAAGGATACACTTGTTGTTATCGCGGATAATGGATACGGAGGAATCGTCAATTTCGTGCTCGGTTCTCTCGCCACCGAAGTGGTATTCGTCGACGCCGTACTCGTTGCAAAGCTTCTGAAGTTCGCAAGTAGTGCTGCGTACGCAAGAAAGACAATCCTTCTTATGATTGGAAAGAAGAAGTTCGAGGTTCATCTTTCTGGAATCGCGAATCTTCTTGGAGTTGGTGGTAATTTCCATACCCTCGTTTACGGGGTATACGCAAGCGGTAACAAGACCGCGTGCGCCCTTTACCTCAACAAGGCAAAGACGGCAAGCGCCGATTTCGTTAATGTCCTTGAGATAGCAAAGTGTAGGAATATCAATGCCGGCAACACGACATGCTTCAAGAACGGTCAAACCCTTCTCTACTGCATAATCTCTGCCGTTAATTTTAATGTTTACAGTTTCCATGTTTCTTTCTCCTTTCACTTATTTCTTCTCAATTGCCTTGAACTTACAGTTGCCCATACATACGCCGCACTTCACGCACTTATCAGCATCAATAGAGAAGGATGCAAGTTTGTGACCGGGAGCGATATAGCTGGTTCTAACGATAGCGTTAACAGGACAGTTCTTAGCACAGAGTCCGCAACCGATACACTTGTCAGCATCAACAGTGAAGCTGAGAAGGCTCTTACATACGCCTGCGGGACACTTCTTGTCTACAACATGCGCAATGTATTCATCGCGGAAATACTGGAGAGTGGAAAGAACAGGGTTAGGAGCAGTCTGACCGAGACCGCAGAGAGAGCCTGCCTTGATGTACTGTGCAAGTTCTTCAAGTCTGTCGATGTCTTCGAGTTCGCCCTTACCTGCGATGATTTTGTCAAGAATTTCAAGCATACGCTTGGTACCGATACGGCAAGGTGTGCACTTACCGCAAGATTCATCAACGGTGAAGTCAAGGAAGAATCTTGCAATGTCAACCATACAGTTATCCTCGTCCATTACGATAAGACCGCCCGAACCCATCATGGAGCCAAGAGCGATAAGGTTATCGTAGTCGATAGGAGTATCGATGAGGTGTGCAGGGATACAACCGCCGGAAGGACCACCGGTCTGCGCAGCCTTAAACTTCTTTCCGTTAGGAATGCCGCCACCGATTTCTTCGATAACTTCGCGGAGAGTGGTACCCATAGGAATTTCTACAAGACCGGTGTTAGTAATCTTACCGCCAAGTGCAAATACCTTTGTACCCTTGGACTTTTCAGTACCCATGGAGTTGAACCAATCAGCACCCTTGAGGATAATCTGAGGAATGTTTGCATAGGTTTCTACATTGTTAAGTACGGTAGGCTTGCCGAAAAGACCCTTTTCTGCAGGGAACGGAGGACGGGGACGGGGCTCGCCGCGGTTACCTTCGATAGAGGTCATAAGAGCAGTTTCTTCGCCGCAAACGAATGCGCCTGCGCCAAGACGGATGAACATATCAAATTCAAAGCCGGTGCCAAAGATATCCTTGCCGAGGAGGCCGTATTCACGAGCCTGATCAATAGCAATCTGAAGACGCTGTACAGCGATAGGATACTCTGCACGAACATATACATAACCCTCGGTTGCACCAATAGCATAGCCTGCGATAGCCATTGCTTCGATAAGCGCATGGGGGTCACCTTCAAGAATGGAACGGTCCATGAACGCACCGGGGTCACCCTCGTCTGCGTTACATGCAACATACTTCTGACCACCCTGAACGAGCTTGCGAGCGAGATCCCACTTTCTACCGGTGGGGAAGCCGCCGCCGCGTCCGCGAAGGCCGGAATCAAGAACGGTCTGGATAACGCTCTCGGGAGTCATCTCTGTGAGTGCCTTACCGAGCGCTGCATAACCGTCTCTTGCAATGTATTCTTCGATGTTTTCAGGGTTGATAACACCGCAGTTACGAAGCGCAACGCGCTTCTGCTTGGAGTAGAACTTGGTTTCGGAGAGAGAAGAAACCGCCTTATCCTCGCCTGCCTCATGATACTCAAGACGGGTAACGGGACGACCCTTGAGAAGGTGCTCATCAACAATTTCGGGAATATCTTCGGGCTTAACCATGCTGTAGAATGTGCCGTCGGGATATACGATCATAACAGGACCGAGAGCACAAAGACCGAAACAACCTGTGATAACGATTTTTACTTCTTCAGTAAGGCCCTTTGCAGCGAGTTCTGTTTCGAGTGCTTCTTTAAGAGCCAAACTTCCGGAGGAAGTACAACCGGTACCGCCGCAAATCAATACATGTGTGCGAATCATTTTATTTCCTCCGTTTAATTATTTATTACCGATAACATAATCGGTTACGATCTTACCGCCTTTGATGTGCTCTTCAACAACGCGCTTAGCCTTGTCTGCGTCCATCTTAACGTAAGTAACTTTTTCTTTGCCGTCTTCAAAAACCTCAACAACGGGCTCATACTGGCAAATGCCGATACAACCGGTCTGAGTAACGGTAACCTTTTCGGAAAGGCCTGCCGCATTAACCGCTTCAACGAAAGCGGAGAGAACGGGGCGCGCACCTGCTGCGATACCGCAAGTAGCCATACCAACAACTACTCTTACATCGCCGCTACCTTCGCGCATAGCAACCTTATCCTGCATTTTTGCTTTAATTGCTGCAAGTTCTGCTAAAGATTTCATGGTATTACACCTCCAAAATTATTCAGATAAATCATATTGCTGTCCTAAAAATCCGCGCACCCACTGCAAAACCTCCACTTCACCAAGCGAAATATCGCCAAGCACCGCGCGAAGTTCTTTAGTGTCCATCTCCACGCTAAAACGGGGAGTTTTATGTACATACATATAGTCAACCTCGGGATGTCCTTGCAAAAGCACCTCTACCGTGGATACCATGTCGCCTACCGGCGTCATGTCTATATGCCTTGTATCAAAGGTTGCGCACAAAGTTGTGCCATGCTCCAAAGGATTTGTTTTTTCATCCTTGGAAACGATTGTGAGTTTTCCGCCGGTCTGCTCACACGCGAGTTTCAAAAGCGGAATGCCCATACCAACCTTTCTTGTGGTACGCGTTGTATAAAACGGATCCATTACCGTACGCAATATTTCTTCACTCATACCGCATCCGTCGTCTTTGATGGTAAGCGTAAGCCAACCGTCATTGTCCTCAACGAGCGAAATGAGAATGTTTTTTGCGCGCGCAGTAATAGAATTTTGAGTAATATCGAGAATATTCAGCGATAACTCTTTCATAAAGAATTATTTGTATTCGTCAATAATGCCCTGAACGTCGTTTGCAGTAAGTCTGCCGTAAACGTTGCCGTTAACTGTCAAAACAGGTGCAAGACCGCATGCGCCGATGCAACGGGTTGCCTCAAGGGACCACTTACCGTCGGGCGATGTGCCGCCGCCTACAAGACCGAGAATTTCGCCAAACTTGTCATAGATATCGCCGCTACCTTTAACATAGCATGCTGTACCAAGACATACCGCTACCGCAACATCACCTCTGGGATTGAGCGCAAACTGAGAGTAGAATGTAGCAATACCGAAAATCTCCTCAACGGGCTTGCCGGTATGCTTTGCAATAATCTGCATTACTTCAACGGGAAGATATCCGTAAACATCCTGAGCCTGCTGAAGAATAGGCATCATTGCGCCTCTCTCATTCTTGTGAGCGTCGATGATTTCGAGGAGTTTTGCTTCCTGCTCTTTAGTACCGCGAAATTCGACCTGAGTCAATTGCTTTTTCATAGTTCGAACCTACCTCCTGTAAATTCATTAAATAAATATATTTCTATTTTATTTAATCCGTCTTTTGCGCGAGGGTACACGAAAAAAAGCGCACTACCCCGCATACAAAAATATTATACTATATAATTTTGAAAAAATCTATAGTTTAAGGAACTTTTTCTCAAAAATGTCGAATTTTTAACGATGTTTTTGAGATATTTACAAAAAGGACAACCTCACGGTTGTCCTTTGCGCAGATATTCAAAAAATGCTTTTCTGACAGCGTCTTCATCGGTGGGGTCTGCGTCAAGTTCGATGAAGTTTACCGCCTCATTTATGCTTGTTAAACGGTGCGCATCAGAGTCGACAAGTATGAGCGATTTTTTTGCCACTTCATACTTTTCGCAATACTCTTGAACATTCGCTCCGTCATTAAATTCAACAGCCGTAAAACCCGGTTCGGGAGGAATATCACCAAGCACAGCAATAATTCCGTTTGAAGTGCGGTCGATATGCGAGGGAAAGACAA